>CALHCI010000069.1 GCA_937931165.1 uncultured Granulosicoccaceae bacterium | reverse complement strand
CACCGTGTTCGTGTTGGGAGTAGGAATCGAATATACTGCTTTGGACGGTGCGAGTCTCTCGCATGGTTATATCCTCTGGTTTGTTTCTTTTTTGTTCGCACTTTAAAGATAACAAATTTCAGAGGATTTTTTATTTCTACTACTACATTTTTCCTTCTATTTCAGTAGATTAGCTATTTCTGGATGGGCACTAGTTAGCGAATAGTATTTCAGGCTCATATGCGAAATTGAAGTGCTGCTATAAATCTCATCTTGCAACGAATCTTTCAATCATTTCGGTCAGAGCTTGCGGTCTAGACAATGGTCCGTCATGTGAGGCTTTTTTTAGAACACTCAATTTCGCGTTCGGCATACAACCCGCCATGGTCTCCGATTCGAATTTCCACCAGGGATTAGTATTTTCTCCGTACACCACTAGAGAGGGAGTTTGAATTTCCGCAAAAAAATTACAATTGAATTCAGGCTGGTGCGGAGGTTGTTCAGAGAAGATCTGAGTAAGTGTACGGGCATTATCCAGCACAACCTGTTTCAGAGCCGTTGGTTGAATTTCAAAAGTATTTGGAGGGTATTGCAGAGCGATCTCAAATAGAGGTTTTACCGCTTCTCTAAAATCTCCTTTAGCGGCTGCATTTTGCATCTCTTCCATTTGCCTAATCTTCTGCGGAGTTTCTTTTATCTCTGGGCCTTTGTTGCTGTCTAACCCTGTGATCGTACCTTCATACAATACCAACTTCGAAACTAGATCAGGCCGTTTACGTGCAACCATAGCAGCTGGTTGAACCCCCCTCGACCAACCAACCAATACAACAGCACCTACGTTAAGATGCTCGATAAAATCTATAAGATCGCCCTCATCTTTGTTAAAGTCGAAGTCAGCAGTTTCTGAAGGCCATGGCTGTGTTCCAAAATGTCGAAGTGTGTAAGATATGAATCGATTTGTCTCCGAGACAGGAATCATCATGTAACCCCATGTTCGGTAGTCGGAAAAAGAACCGTGAACGAAAACAAACGGAATACCATTACCAACGTCGACATACTCAACCATGCGATCTCCAATCCTCTCTACCGTTGCCCTCACCGGTAGAATGTTTTGGAAATCATCCCCCGATCCTCGCGATGGCATATCGATCAGATCGAAAGCGGTTTTAACACGGTTTAAAAACTCATCTTGAAAACAGTAAGATCGATAAAACTCATAGACGTGCTCTCGTGTCATTGACGGGGCGACTCGCATAAAACCTTGCAACGCTCTTTTCGCTTCGTCGATACGACCAAGATGGGGAAGTGTATAAGCCATTTGTAGATGACTTAGCCAGTTTCTTTCATTAAAAGACTTTACGAAAATATCGTAGGCTTCCTGGTATTCACCTTTTCTGTAGTGCCACTTCGCAAGTGCCATGTACCACCATTTTTCAAAGAATCGTGGCTCTAGACTTAAGGCTTTTTCGATCATGGCTTTTCCCTCATCCCACTTACCCGCATAGGATAAGAAGTTGCCATAGACGGCAAGCATGTTTGGATCACCAGGATTAAGTTTTAAACCTTCGTCAATTGCTGCTCGCATCTTGTCTGCATCACAGCTTGCCAGATAAGCCTGTGTCATACCCCAGTAAACGCTTGGGTTGTTGCCATTCGCCTCAGCCTCCGCTCTGGTTGCGGCTTCCACAGACTTAGCCTGCAGATAGGTGCGCTTGGTTTTATCACTCCTCATCGGCTCACTTAACGAAGAGCCCCACAGGTATTGTCTTGAATAGACCGTACTCTGCAACGCCCACGCATCGGGATCTTTTGGATCATCTTCAAGAAGGTTAGCGAGACATTGAACAGCTCTCGGTGTAACACTATCGAATTCACCAGAACACGAAGTACAACCATAACCGTGCGCGAGACATTCAGGGCGACTTAACTCTTCAACTAGTTTGGAGCCAGATACTTTCATCAGATGGTGCCCTATCGCACCGCCTGCAGGTGAACCGACTAGCGCCGCAACCCTTGCCGCAAGAGTAGAGACTTCTTTATTGCCGTATTTAAAATTCTCAGCCAGCACAAGATCATCTGATGCTGTATGAATGAGTTGTAGATTAATGAGCTGAGCGTCGTCATCGAGTAGTGATAATTCCAGTTTGTAATCCGGGATTTCGGAATTTGTTTGAATGGGCTCGATATTGCTGTAACGCGCCAGCTCTGTTACCACGGCTCTGGCCAGCCGATCACTTGTTTCCCCAGCTTTACTACCAGCCAGACCAACCTGTACTTTCAAATTTTCCAGCCGAGCTTGATTGTTTGCTTCATAACTACCCTCATGCATAGCTAGATCTTTAGGCTGTTGGTGAAAAAATCGTGGAACCAGAAGGTATAGGCCACCCAACAGGATCATCGCAGCTGCGAGTGCAACGGCAACGGTCGAGCTACGACGAGTTTTCACCACATCCGGGGATATCTCTGTCGCGTGAAGAAGATATCCCTGGCGCGGAAGTGTTTCGAGTGCTTTGCGCTCATCATCTCCCAGCGCTTTACGAATTTCGCGAATGCTCTGATTAAGGGTGTCATCGGTGACAATCACGTCTCCCCAGACAGTTTCTACCAGATAGTCCCTTGAAATGACCTCGTTCGGATGCGCGGCAAGAAGCTCAAATACCTTACAGGTTTTTGCCCGCAGCCTCGTTTCACCCCCATCTGGTGCTACCAAGCTTCGCTTATTCTTAACATAAGCACATTGGTTAAACGTCAGCCGTGTTAAGTCAACCATAGCTTCGCTATTGCGGTCCTGATCTAGACCCCCACCCATTTACGTTTTCCCTGAAATGCTTTTGTTCATGCGAGGCTATCACATCGCAGATCAGATGAGTAAATGTCAACATTTGATCATAAGCTGTTGTTTTCTTTTTTATTTCTGAAAGATATCAGGGTAATTTCAGGTAACTCAGGTGCAATTATCCGAAGCTCTCGCGACTTTAAAAGCGAGAGCACAATGGAAAAACTAATTGCAACACTGTTGATCTATATTGGCGCTAATACTGGCTACGACGTTAGCAAAGTATCTCCACCAGAGATTCGTCTGTTGTCTGCACAGGAAATGACCGATGAGTATTACGGTGGCTCAGATTCAACCCGACCGGAATCCGGTATCGATTCAAGAATATTCGCACTGTATAACTATGAAGATTCACAGGAAGGAATCATTCTACTGCTTGATCCTCGGCTTAACGATGCCTTGACCGCGGAAACGGTTGATGCAGACCAAACGCCATTAGATCGTACAAAACCACTGGATCAAAAGTGGCTGGATAACCACGTGTTTCAGGAACAGCTCCTTCATGAATTAATTCATCATGTGCAGTATCAGACCGGACAGGTTAATCAGTTTCCCTGCGCGGCGTATAGTGAGCGAGAGGCATACCTTCTGGGTGGAAAATTCCTACGCGAACGCCATGCGACTGATCCACTGCCGAATCGGAATGTGCTGGCGTACATGTATAGCCGATGTTGACGACAAAATTATCCGCGTGGAAGCGGACGCTTTGTTGAACGCACCAGTCGGCCGCATTTGGCTGGGAGTTGCCGAAACTGCCCGTTTCGCTAAGCCGCAGATGTCAACATGAAATCAACGTGAACCGCGTCATAAGGGAATTCGATCATGCCTTCTGCAGTCTTCTGAATCACTCCTGCATCTAACAGCGCATGAACATCACCATGGACACTCTTGACATCTCGATCTACGAGCCTGGACGCCTCACGAATACTGATCGCTCCTTGACCGGTAAGTGCTTTCAGTAACTCCCAACGCTTACGTGTCATTGTCTGCCAAAGCAGATCAACTGATGTAAAGGAGATGTGGGAGCCTTGGTTCTTACCGTCAAAAGCTTTTTTCGCACGTCGTGTAACGGTATCGTGTGTTGCAACCGAAAGAGTCACTGTGTTCATTCTTTTCTCCAATCGTCAACGTCAACCCAGAAGTCTTTTAGTAGTTGCTCAGCAGTGGTAAACGAGTAGTCGTTCTCCTCGTTTCCAATATGTTTGTGATCACCCTTGCCAGCCTCGTTGTCATATCGCAGCACGCACTGCCCATCCACAACATAGGCGAGAGAGTACTTGAACTGATGATTTGATCCTTTTACTGGCTCAGGAACCTTCCAAATCTTCAACTCAACAAACGCAGCTATCTTCAGCTGGTGGCGTTCATGGAGAAGTAATTCGCCTGCATGTTGGCATTTATACCAACACCAGTACAGCCTGGTCAATATTCAATATAAAACATGTAGATGTTTGCGCAAATTCAAACGATCGGCAGTGGAGTGCCGATTATCACCGTACTATCGACGGTGAAACGACTACCTTGTCAATTGAATATTTGGAGCCCGAAACTCACATCAAGAGCAACTATGCCCACTAATACGTCCAGATCTAAATTCGTACGCACGAGCAATACGGGTAGGTGATCGTTTCGTTCGCTTTAGAGCAAGTAATCAGCGTTTTTCCAGCGTTATCTGATTGGAGTGAAAGACCGCAATTGGGCCGATTTCCGAAGATCGTTCTGTCATCTGCCTTCCGATAGTAACCGGGCGCAATGTCGGTTTCCCGAGCTACGAAAAAGGCAAAGTAAAAAACCGGACACAACGGCCACCGTGCCGCTGCTAAGTCTTTAGCATGCCGACTCCTTCCGAAAGCTCAACATACACCCGACCTACCATTCCAGTTCAGCTCCAACCAATCATACTGTTAACGACGAACCATTATCTTTTCCAGTAATACCTAGTACCGTCGAAACCGCAGACCCGGCCCAGTCTGCCGGCTTGATACATTGCGAAGCCTGATCACCGAAACAACTCTCCAGCATTTCTGTGTGAATTACCCCCGGGTTAAGCGCCACACACGTCATACCTGCGGGCAATTCATCGGCCAGTGCTTTACTCATCCCTTCGATTGCCCACTTACTTGCACAATAGGGCGCGACATCCGGTGCCACTGACCTGCCCCAGCCACTACTGAAATTGATGATTACCCCGCCGCCGTTGTCTGACATTGCAGGGACAAAGGATTTTATAACGTGGAATACACCCTTGATGTTGACGTCCATCACCATCGAGAATTCGTCATTCGGCACTTCCCACAACGGCGCGTTGGCATTGATGACTCCGGCGTTGTTAATCACAATGTCAGGTACACCGGTTTTAGCGACAACACTATCTTTCCAGGTATCAACTGCTATCGCATCAGTGATATCCACCACGTTGAATTGATGCTCTGGATATTGCGCGGTTAGCGCTTGTATTTGCGACTGGTCACGCCCAATGCCAGCGATGGTGTGGCCGGCTTTTATAAACTCTGTTGCCATTGCCAGCCCAAGGCCGCGCGTCACACCGGTAATGACAATCTTTTTATTGCTCATACTGTGTTGTTTCCTGCCTGCAAGATTTAACAGACAATATACAACACAGTACTGACAGGACAAGCGGCTAACTCTATAGAGTACTTACCCGGACCGGCTGGCTAAAATTGCCAGTCGGTTTTTGTTGTGTTAAGTGGCTACCCTTTAACGACAACTAATAGTTAAGCGTGTACCACTGCCGGGCAATATCGATACATTCTCAGCAGTGGCCAGTGCGTCATTATCAACCACAATGACTCCTTTGCCAGCCGACTCACCACTACCCACACCGGTTGCTTTAAACTGACATCGCTGTCCGGGTGCCGGATTAAAGTTCCGGGTACGCCGTGGAGTGATATTCGCGGTTTGCTTGCCCGCCAAAGACCTCAGTGTGATTTCATAACGCTTCGACTTATCAACAATGCCACTGCCAAAACGGGTGTGCGGCGTGGCCCACTCAATGTTCATGTTGTAGGCATCTGCACCGGAGTCACCTGGCTGCAACGGACCCGATCCGCTGGCGCGCTGAATACCCGGAAAGCTCATATCCAGAGGGTACTTATACGGAAAATGCTCGTCATAACCAAAACCAAACAACGATTCGATGGCTGATGAAAATCCCACCCAGGTATGCCCGACATCTTCATACCTTGCAGTAAAACCTGCACTGGATTTTGTTAGCGCCTGCACAAACGGCTTACCTTGCGTGTGCCAGTCGATGATTTGATCCTGCTTTCCATGCAGCGTCATCATAAAGGCCATGTCGGTACCGCGCCGCTGTACCAACTGTTGCTGGTGGTTCATCCAGTCCCAGACTCCCATGCGTGCATCGCGAATCATTCCACTGTGCGGGCCACGATTAACGATTGGCAGATTGCGTGACTTTGCACCCCACATCTGCACAAGTTCTTCTGCAAACTGCGGGCTGCTTGCATAGTTAGTCATGGGTTCATTGGCGTAAATACCGGTAAATACAGATCCATAGCGAATCCCCAACGCCAGCAGGCCGGACGCCCCCATCGAATTACCAGCACCATAAATACGAGACTTTTCAACACTGAGAGTACTGGCCAGTCGATCAATCGCACGCATCACGCGTTGTTCGGTAAAATTTTCGATCACACCCGAAGTCGGGCCACCGGCTTGTGAACGATAGTCGTGGTTTGCGCTATACCCGTACCACCACGAATGCTGCGCACCCACAGATGGCCCCGGGTCTGAAGGAAACAGCTGAATCACCTGCCAGCCATACTGCGCTTCCAGCGCATACTTATGCGGCTCCTGGTAAGCATGCAACTCGACAAACAACGGATACTGTTTCTTTGGATTGTAGTTAACCGGTAACGCCACGGCATAGTTGTAGGCATAGCCGTTAAAGGTCGGGTTCCAGCGGCTATAGTCCATAAACTGTGTATAGATTCTGCCCTTACCGCCATTGCCTGACACTGTCAGCACATCAACCGGGGTTGCCACAGATTCTGCCACCGGCGTATCAAGACTCACCAGTGAACGCATATTTTCACGCCCGCCCTTAACACTGGTTACTGCGTAGTATGCAGCAGAAACATCTGACGGTTGCGTAGTGTAGACAAACAGGCCGGTACGACTACTAAGCGGTGCAGCCAGGTCACTGATCACAAAATTATCCGGCACATGATCACCGCCGTAAGTGTTTACCGACGTGTCGCTGCCCAGCGCACCCCACTTTGCTGTCAGCTTTGTTGCACTGCCAATGTTATTACGGTTAATAGGCGCACTGTGACGATAAACGTGATAACCATCTTGCGGTCCGGTTTCCGGCCATGTCAGGAAGGTCTGACCGGAGCGATGAAAGGCAGATAGTCGTTCTGTACCCACTGTATTGGCAGGTGGTGCTACTGCAGGCTGTGTTGAGGCCTGCTGCTTTCTGACCACGGGTTTGTTTTCTTGCTGCTTCGGAATCGCTACAGCAACACCCTCGCTTGAGGCATTGCCAGCATTGTTAGTTGCTGCAGGTGCAGAAGGTGCCGGACCATCACCAATTTTTATCAACACGACAGCAGGCTTTCCCGGTACACCGTTGCTGTCAGAGATCACGTAGCTGAAAGTGTCAGAGGTGGTCGGACCGCCATAGTGGGTGTAGGAAACCCGGCCCTGGGCATCAATACCCAGATAGCCGTTCGTCGCCTCACTGGAGATATACATGCTGCCAATATTAAAAGTGCCATCTGGCGCAGTGTCGTTAGCCAGTACATCGATAACAACGTTGCCACCCTCGGCAATCGCTGCATAGTCAGACTTCAGCACCGGCGTAGCATGCGTTGCAGACGCACCGGCGAGCAACGCCATCATTAAAAACGGTCGAATTACAGCTGACTTCATCTGAGCACTCGCAATAGGATGATCTAACAACCAGCGTGCTGTCGATCATTCCGGAAACAGTAAACGGTCGGCCGGCAAGGAAACCGGCGCTGCACACTACATCGGATGGCGCTTCAACTTCTGTAATAAATCATGCCCCCCGGCGAGCGAAGGCAATCAGGCCGGTTCAGCCTCATCTTCAGTTGACTCACAAATAACCGCTGATAAATCAGCCGCAGCCTGTTTCAGGCGTTCGATGTGGCCACGGGCAACATCCATCGTCAGGCGTGCTGATGGGCCCTGCACTGCCAGCGTAGACATCAACTTACCGTCGGCATTGAGCACCGGCACCGCAACTGCCAGCATGCCATGAATAAACTCCTGATCATCTTCGGAATAACCCTGCGAGCGCACACGCTTGACGTCTGCGATGAGGGATTGCGGATCAGTGCGGGTGTTGACCGTGTGCTGCTCAAGATGCAGTGAATTGATCATGCGCTTCATTTTCGATGGCGACAGCGAGCTCAAATACAGCTTGCCGCTGGCGGTACAGTGAAACGGCACGGTTGAGCCAATCGGAAACTCCACCCGCAGCGGCCAATGGGTTTCAACACGCTCCAGATAGACCATGCCGTCGTCGGAGGGGATGGCCAGATTGCAGGTTTCGCCCAGATCACGCGCCAGGCTGTTGAGAATTGCCATGCGCACTTCGCGACCACTGCCGGAAGACAGAATGCCGACCGAAAAGCGCTTAAGACGCGGCCCGGGAGTGTACGAGACACTGTCAATTTCCTTCTGCAGAAACCCGGCCTGCGTGAGTGTGGTGAGGATTCGATGCAACGTTTGCTTCGGAAGATCAACATTTTTACCGATAACAAACGCCGTCACTGGCGTGGAGTGGGAAACCACTTCTTCCAAGACGATAAGGGCTCTGAGACTGCGTATTGTGAGTTCGTCGTTTCGATTCTGCATAGCTGTCATCCTATTCCTTTAACTAATGGGACTTTTTATCCCACTATAACGTTGCAGTATATTTCAGCTTGCGTAATTATAAAAGATTATCTGGGCAAAATTGCGCCCGGATGTGCGATTACTTTCATCGCAAGTTCATGTGCGAGGCAGGCAGCTTGCGGAATTGCCATGCCAGCCAGCCGATTTGCCAGATATCCGGCATTAAAACTGTCACCGGCGCCAGTGGTGTCGATCACCTGCTCTGCGGTTCCGAGCAGCCCTGCCTCTATTTCGCCTTCAGTGGTAATCAGCCGCGGCCCCAAATGCCCGCGTTTGAGCAGCACCTCTCGCATGCCAAACGCGGTGAGTCGATCTATCACGGCAGCCTCGTCAGCATCGCCATACAACGCCTGCTCATCATCGACGGACGGGAATCCGAGGGTGGCGACAGACCACATTCGCGAAACGGTGTCGCGGGCCGTTTCTACGTTTTCCCATAGCGCCGGACGGTAGTTAGAATCAAATGCAACCTCGCCACCGTTGTCTCTAAATTCCGCCAGAAACGTGATTAGTGCTTCACGAGCCTGCGGGTCCATGATGGCCAGGGTAATTCCACTGGTGTAAATCGCATCTGCCTGCGACAGCATCTGAGGGTTAAGTTGTGACTCTGGAAGAAACAACGTGCGAGCCGCTGACATAGACCGCCAATAGCGGAAAGTACGTTCGCCGGTACTGTCATTCTCAATCATGTACAGACCAGGGAGACGACTTTCGTGACGACCAACCAGACTGGTATCAATACCTTCGCTCTGCCAGGCGTCGATCATGTGCGCTGAAATATCATCATTGCCCACCACGCTGACAAACTGCACCTGATGCAGGTTCGAGCGCGACAGGTAAATCGCGGTATTAAGCGTGTCTCCGGCAAACGCAGATTCGTATTGATTTTCACCACTGGCGCGCAACTCAACCATACACTCGCCAATGCACGCGATCTTGCACGACGTTGTTTTTTCAGGTGATGAATTATCTACAGGGTTAACTGGCACAGTGACTCCGAAGTGTGTGTTGGAATTTTTCAGTGAATTAACAATACCGATTATCGGCTTTTACACAGCATCAGTACACCGGTTACCATAAACAAGCTTTCAAACGTTCACTACCGAGTCGATACGCATGCCAGCAGACTTCAACCGGATTCCGGATTTCAACGATGTAAAATCCGCCAGCCAAAGATTGTCCGGTGTGGTCGTTGAGACCCCGTTGCTGGAAAGCCCGCTGCTTAATGAACTGGCCGGCAGAAGAGTGCTGGTCAAAGCCGAATGCCTGCAAATTACCGGGGCATTTAAATTACGGGGTGCGTGGTCTGCGGTATCATCACTGGCTGACGCTGAAAAGGCCAATGGTGTGCTGGCCTACTCTTCCGGTAACCATGCACAGGCAGTGGCTTACGCGGCAGCAAAACACAACATAAAAGCAACCATTGTCATGCCTAAGGATGCACCGGCACTTAAGCTTGAAAACACCAGAAAATATGGCGCTGAGGTTATTCAGTATGACAGGCCCGGTGGTGAAGACCGTGAAGCAATTGGTCAGGCAATTGCCAGTGAACGAGGCTGTGTATTAATTAAACCCTATGACAACACACAGGTCATTGCCGGCCAGGGTACCTGCGGACTGGAAATCGCAAAACAAGCCGCACAACTCAACATAAAACAGGCACAGGTGCTGGTATGTTGCGGCGGTGGCGGGTTAACGTCAGGCATTGCATTGGCACTGGCCAGTGAAGCACCAGAGTTTGTTGTACACCCGGTAGAACCGGAACACTACGATGATGTGGCGAGATCATTAGCATCAGATCAGCGTAAAACCGTTAACACAAACTTTGTATCCATTTGTGATGCTATTGTGACACCTTCACCCGGTGAACTGACCTTTCCGGTGATGCAAAAGCACTGTGGTGCAGGCATGGTGGTTACAGATAACGAAGCGCTTAATGCCATGCGTGTCGCTGCAAACACATTAAAACTGGTCGCCGAACCCGGCGGGGCAGTAGCACTGGCGGCCGCCCTGCATAGAAAAGAGCTGCTGCATACTGATACGGTTATCTGTGTTGTATCAGGTGGCAACGTCGACCCAACCATACACGCACAAGCCTGCGCGCAGTAATCTGCTCGAGTGGAAATTTCGAGTGGAAATTTATAGAGGAACTCTGACCAGCTCATTCTGTCTGTGTTAGTAACAGGGGGAGCACAATGAAAACCTTTATCTTTTCGCTACTACTATTTATTGCATCAGCATCCAATGCAACAGATGCTGATTTCGCAGATCTTTATGAAGCAAATGCAGACTCGGTAGTCACTGTATACACCGCGTCCATTCAGATCTCACAGGGCCAGCCACGCAGCAGCCAGGGCGTCGGATCAGGTGTGCTGATAGAAGACAATCAAATCTTAACGGCAGCCCATGTGGTCGACGA
Organism: uncultured Granulosicoccaceae bacterium; assembly: GCA_937931165.1. GTDB lineage: Bacteria > Pseudomonadota > Gammaproteobacteria > Granulosicoccales > Granulosicoccaceae. The sequence continues at coordinate 9,474 of CALHCI010000069.1, read as the reverse complement.
TGCCAGTGTGATTGAAGTTCAGTTCACAGATGGCACCCGCATTCGTGCAGACATCGTTTCGTCGGTTAAGGCGAGTGATGTTGCACTGTTAAAGCTCCGTAAAGCACCACCTAACCCCGTAGAAGCAACCCTTGCAGACTCGGATCAAACACGCATTGGCAGTCGCGTGTTTATTATTGGTTCACCGTTCGGCATATCCCAAACCCTAAGCGTTGGTCATTTATCCGGACGCATGAACCGCGGCCTTATGGCAGCCGGCACGCCAATAGAATTTTTGCAGACTGACACTGCTATTAACACCGGCAACTCCGGCGGCCCGATGTTTAATACCAAAGGCGAGGTTATCGGCATTGTCAGTTTTATATTATCCAAGAGCGGCGGGTTTGATGGCATTGGCTTCGCAACCGCAATCAATACCGCAAAACAGGCGCTGTTAAACAGCTCCGGCGTCCTTGCAGGGTTCGAAGGAATCATATTACAGGAGAGAGTCGCCAAAGCCCTCAACTTTCCACAACCCGGCTTGCTTGTGCAACGAGTCGTTGCCAACAGTGTAGCAGCCAACGCAGGCTTGCGATCAGGTGAGGTACAGGCAGACGTCGAAGGACAGTCGATGTTACTGGGTGGTGATCTGATACTCGAAATCAACGGACTGGTTTGCAATACCCCGCACGACTTCGAGTTGGTACAACAGTCGACCATTGAACTTCAGGAAGATGAAACCTATGCGATAAAAGTTTATCGCAATGGTGAAATAGTAGAACTGCTTGCCGGATTACCCACCGGCCTGCGAACAGTAGGCGGCAGCACAAAATAGCCCGTGCTTTCTGAAATATCTGTCTGCAGGCATTTTGCCAAGGGGCGGCGATAGTACATAGCCATCCCCGAATATACTGATAATGCCTTCGATATCGGATGCAGTCATACTGCTCAACACACTGTCTGATGAATCCAACTTTGGCCGCTAGTGTCAACAGAAACTTTGGTTCTTAAATTTTTTGAATAGCACGCCAATGCTTACTACAACACAGACTCATATAAAGCCCGGGTATTAGCCGCAGTCATCTCTAACGGGTTACCACCGACACTCGGGTCACGTAATGCAGATTCAACCAGTGCTTCAATATCCGGGTTTTTAACACCGAGTTCTGACAGTGTTTTTGGAATGGCAAACGAGTCATTAAACTCATCTACAAACTGACAAAAGCCGTCAAAGCCGCCATCAATACCCAGAAACGCTGCAACACCATCAAATCGCTGGCGAATTTCCGGTGCGTTAAATTTTAATACCGAAGGCATGAAAACCGCGTTGGTCGTGCCGTGATGCGTATGATGCACTGCCCCAACCGGATGGCTTAACGCATGTATCGCACCCAGACCTTTCTGGAACGCAGTGGCCCCCATGGATGCGGCACTCATCATATTGGCGCGCGCAACAATATCACTGCCGTTGTTGTAAGCAACCGGCAGGTTGTCTTTTACCAGCCGCATTCCTTCGAGTGCGATGCCCTGACTCATTGGATGGTAGTGCGGGCTTGAATAGGCTTCGACACAGTGTGCGAATGCATCGAGCCCGGTGCCGGCAGTCACAAACTTTGGCATACCCACCGTTAACTCAGGATCACAGATCACCACCACCGGCAGCATTTTCGGGTGAAATATTATTTTCTTTTCGACTGAGTCCGTGTTTGAAATGACACTGGCACGCCCGACTTCTGAGCCGGTACCGGCGGTTGTTGGCACTGCGATTACCGGGGCAATGGCATCGGCGTTGGCTCTGGTCCACCAGTCTCCAATATCTTCAAAGTCCCATATCGGGCGCGTTTGTCCTGCCATAAATGCGATGACTTTGCCAAGGTCGAGTCCGGAACCACCGCCAAAAGCGACTACGCCATCGTATCCGCCTTCGCGATAGAAACGCACGCCCTCTTCTGCATTTTTATCATTGGGGTTCGGATCAACTTCGGAAAACATCGCACGACCAAGGCCTGCGGCTTCAAGCACATTGAGAGTGCCTTGTGTGATGTCCATGTCAGCCAGCCCGCGATCTGTCACTAGCAACGGTTTTTTTATGCCCGCCGACTGACAGGCTTCAGCGATTTCGCTAATGCGCCCTGCACCAAAGCGAATAGAAGTCGGGTACGACCAATTACCGGTTAAAGTCATTGTAGTAATTTCTTGCTGTTGAATGAGTCGAAGTCTGGCGGTTTTTCAATAAAACAGCCAGCACTGTTTATTACACACCGTGCAATTCAGAAGTGAACGCAGTTATCTATTCAGGCACGCTCAAAACCGCGGGCAATTTCCCACTGGGTAACAGCGCTGTCGAAACATTGCTGCTCCCACTCAGCACACCGGGTGTAGTGAGTCACTACCTCTTCACCCATCGCTTCTTTCAGTAAATCAGAATGTCTGAACCATTCAATCGCGGCACGCAGTGTGTTGGGAATTTCGGGTACGGTATCGTCGTTATAAAGATCGCCAGAGGCAGCACCCGCCAGTGGCATTTTATCTTCAATACCTTTTATTCCGGCAGCAAGCAACGCGGCCTGCGCCAGATACGGGTTGACGTCTGACCCGGGTATTCGACACTCTACCCGCACAGACTTTGTACCGTCTCCACACAACCGGAAACCGGCTGTGCGATTGTCTACCGACCAGGCGGTTTTAGTTGGCGCAAACGTACCTTTCATAAAACGCTTGTATGAATTGATGTAAGGCGCCAGAAAAACAGTATATTCAGGTGCGTAGTGAATAATACCCGCCATAAATTGTTGCATTAGTGCAGACATTCCATGTTTACCACTGGCATCAAAGAAAGCGTTTTCACCCTCTTTCCACAGCGACATGTGAATATGACTCGCACTTCCCACTCTGTCGCTGTGCCACTTGGGCAGGAAGGTAGCAGAGTGTCCCTGCTGCCAGGCGATCTCTTTGGTAGCCTGTTTGGCTATGGTGTGGTGATCAGCGCAGGATAGCGCATCACTGTATTTTATATTAAGTTCTTCCTGGCCAACCTCGGCCTCACCCTTGGAGTTTTCTACGGGTACACCTGCACCATACAGTCCATTGCGCAGGCGGCGCATAATCGGCTCCTCCTTGGTAGTTTGCAGAATATGGTAGTCCTCGTTATAGCCACTGATTGGCTCAAGGTTCATATACTGCCCTGCCTGCAATTCTTCAAGTGATCCTTTAAACAAAAAGAACTCAAGCTCAGTCGCCATTTTGGCACTCAGCCCATGTGCCTGTAATCGTTCAATCTGATGTTTCAATACCGCACGTGGTGAATGTGGCACCGGTTTGTGGGTGTGATGATCAAGAATATCGCACAACACCAGCGCCGTTGCTTCAAGCCACGGTAATACACGAAGCGTGGATAGATCAGGCTTCATGATGTAATCACCATACCCGGACTCCCAGCTCGTCGAGGCATAACCATCGGGGGTACCCATTTCAATGTCAGTGGCTAACAGGTAGTTACAGCAGTGTGTTTCCTCCCAGGCACTTTCAAGGAAGTTAGAGATATGAAAGCGCTTGCCCATTAAGCGGCCCTGCATATCTACCAGACACACCAGAACGGTATCTATGCTGCCTTCTTCAGCCGCTGTTTTTAATTGATTGAGATCTAGTAAACCTATCATGATTAATCCGGGTGTAAATTGATTGTTCTGGTGTTAAAGGCCTGGTTTTTTTGAGCACATGTATCCTGAGAGAGCCCTCCCCGGCGCTCAGGCGCAGACCCTCCCGCAAGCGGGAGGGTGTTATCGTGCCTTTATTTCTACATCCGCCATGCGGACGGGTTTATCTCGCTTAGTTTTAGTTGGGTCGTGCGCCACACCATTCCCTATAAGTGTGGCACAGAACCTCTACACATCACTTACCCATAGCGATAAGGGCGACCGGCTTTTTGCATATCATCGTTGTACTTGCGGAAGATATCGACCACCTTTTTCTTGGTCTCTGATTCAGCCGCGATTTCATCCCAGAACTTAACCGCTGCCGTTTCTACCTGCGCCCATTCTTCGTCAGGAATTGTAGTGAGCTTCATTTTTTCTCCGTTAACGCGGAGATCTGCCTCACCACCCCAATACCACCATTGGCGATAGTAGTGACTTTGTTCCATACACACCGTTAACAACTCCTTGAGATGTTCCGGCAATTCTTCCCAGCGCTCCATATTGGCAAAGAAGTGACCGATCCATGCGCCGGAGATGTTATTGGTTAAGAAGTAATCAGTCACATCGGCCCAGCCTACGGTGTAGTCTTCAGTAATACCGGACCACGCAATACCGTCAAGCTCACCGGTTTGCACTGCCACTTCGATGTCTTCCCATGGCAGTGTTACCGGCACCACACCAAATTGCGACAGAAAACGCCCCGCGGTTGGAAATGTAAATACCCGCTTACCTTTCAGATCAGCCAGCGAGTTGATCGGATCTTTAGTGGCAAAGTGGCATGGATCCCATGCACCGGCAGATATGTGCTTGACACCGACCTTGCTGTACTCTTCATCCCAGATTTCATTGAGACCATACTGATTAAACAGCACAGGCACGTCCAGTGAGTATCGACTGCCAAACGGAAAGTAACCACCAAATACCGTAACTTCAGTGGGTGACGCCATAGAATCATCATCAGACTGCACCGCATCAATAGTGCCGCGTTGCAGCGCCTGAAAAAGCTCACCGGTAGGCACCAGCTGGTCGGCAAAAAACAGTTCGATTTCCATTTCATCGCCAGCGATCTTGTTGAATTTATCAATCGCAGGTTTAACGACGTGCTCGGCAAGTGCGGTACCGGCATAAGTTTGTAGCCGCCACTTGATCTTCGATTGTGCAATAGCCGGTGCGGCCAGTGCGCCTGCAGCAGGAATAGCTACCGCAGCCTTCTTAATAAACGAACGTCGGTCAGTCATTGTTAATTCCTCTTTAGACTGTTTACCGCCTCTATTTGCCGTAGACGGTTTCCGGCAGCCATAGTGCAATTTGTGGAAACACCATGACGAGTGTGAGCGCCAGCACCATCACCAGAACAAACGGCAGAATAGAACGATAAATATCGCCCAGCGTTATTTCCGGTGGTGACATGGCACGCATTAAAAACAGGTTATAACCAAACGGAGGCGTCATGTAGGCTACCTGCGTGGTAATGGTGTACAACACACCATACCAGATCAAATCAAAACCCAATGCACCAACCAGCGGAATATACAACGGTGCGACAATCACCAGCATCGCCGTATCATCCAAAAAAGTACCCATTGCAATAAAGCTCAGTTGCATGAGTATCAGTATCATCCATGGAGAAAGCCCGAGCTTTTCGGTAAACAGGCTTTCTATGGCTTTAACCGCACCAAGACCATCAAACACAGCACCGAAAGCAAGTGCCGCCAGAATGATCCACATAAACATGCAGGTAATACCCAGGGTGTTCTTTAGCGAAGTATCGAACACTTTAAAAGTCATTCGCCCTTTGACCACAGCCGCTACAAATGCCGCAATGGCTCCTATGGCAGAACTTTCAACCAGCGAGGTCCATCCGTTGACAAAAGGGATCATCATTGAAAAGAAAATTACCAGCGGCAACAACCCGGAAAGCAGCAACCGGTACTTTTCTGCTTTCGGGATATTGCGCTCTGCCTCAGGCAATACAGGACCCAGCGCCGGATTAAGCTTGCAGCGCACTGCGATATAAATCACAAACATTGAGGCCATCATTAAGCCCGGCACGACTCCGGCAAGCCATAACTGCCCGACCGGCTGCCGTGCAATCATGGCGTACAAAACCAGGACCACAGAGGGCGGCACCAGAATACCGAGGGAACTGCCAGCCTGTACCACACCGGTAACCATGCGTTTGTCATAGCCGCGTCGCAACAACTCCGGCAGCGCAATGGTGGCACCGATCGCCATACCGGCAACAGACAAACCGTTCATTGCAGAGATCAATACCATCAAACCGATGGTGCCAATCGCAAGCCCGCCGCTAACACCGCCCATCCAGACATGGAACATACGGTACAAATCGTCAGCGATACCGCTTTCGGACATGATGTACCCCATAAACACAAACATTGGCACGGTCAGCAACGGATACCAGCGCATGACTTTAATGGTTTGCGCAAAGGCAATATCAAAACCGCCCCGCTCACCCCACAGCAGCAACGCAGCGACCACCGCTACAAAACCAATCGCGCCAAATACACGCTGTCCGGAAAAAAGCAGCACCATCATTGATGCAAACATTAAAAGCGCAATCAGCTCATAACTCATGGTCACACTTCCTCACCACGAATTCGCAGAATATCTTTAAACAACTCAGACAACGCCTGCAGCAGCATCATCATAATACCAACACACAGTACCGCTTTTATGGGCCACAGGTAGGGACGCCAGATGGTACGGCTGCGCTCCATGGTGCCAGGCTCTTCGGTGCCAGTGAGCAAGCCGACAAAAAACCCGATGGCATCAGAGCCGAAATAACCCAGTGAATATGCCGTAGAGCCTAACGCACCCCACAATAAAACGATGAGATAAACCAGCAGGCAGATTACGGTGATTGCATCGGTAATGGCTTTTCTTTTTAACGACCAGTTATCGTAAAAAAGATCCATACGCACATGTGACCCCATCTGTAACGCGTACGGCCCCCCAAGGATGAAATAGCCAACCATCGCAAACTGTGCAACCTCTAGTGTCCACAGTGATGGCTGATCTCCAAACTTGCTGATGATCGACCACAGCAATACTCCCATCATTACAAATATACCGTAGGTAATGACCCGCCCGACTCCGGCATTGAACGTATCAACCGCCCTGATATAAAGCCGCAGAAAGCTCAAGAGAGGGGCTCCTGACTTGAATCTGTGTCGCCACTGGCGGCATTAAGTTGATTCAGTGCATCAGTAATCCATCGCCCCAGATGCTGCGCCATTTTCTTACACTCAGCATCAGTGGTGATAAGTGAATTGCGAATTTCGATCATCAGATTGTGCAGATTATTGTTAATACCATGCAGTTGTAATGTGTGGGTTACACCATCCTCAGGGCCGTAGGGCTCATTGCGTTGAATGTTATAGGCATTAACGATATCCCCCTGTGCCACCCCTAACACAGCATTGGCGAGCCGCGCATCAGTATCGTGCAGCATACCGATATCAAGATTCCGTGGCACACCGTTATAGACCGGAGTAAAGCTGTGTACTGTCACCAGCACAGGTTCACTGTGGTGGTTATCTAACACCTCAGCCAGTGTGTCGGTAAACGGCGTATAGAACGCATCGATACGTTGTTGGCGCTGCTCAACGGTAAGCGCTTTGTTACCGGGTATATCGTAAATTTCGCTGCGCTCAGTCATGGCGCCGGGTGACGCCGGCGGACGGTTGCAGTCATACAACAGACGAGACACTGCACCTTCTACCAATACCGCATCGAGATATTCAGAAAGAAACCGTGCAGTCACCGCAGCACCCGGGTCCCATGCAATGTGACTTACCACAGCCTCATTACTCAAACCAAGGTTATTAAACCGCTTTGGCATAAACGCACTGGCATGTTCACACACCAGCACCACCCGATGGCGACCGTTGGCGTTGTGCACAATGACTGCGGATTCCGACATAACTGGTAGCTTGTTAATTTTTCCTCGTGTAAAGTATTCTTCAGACCGAACACAAATGTCAATAGTTTTACAACCAGCCCCTCAACATCAGGGAATGCTGATGCCACGCATTACCGTTGCAGATCAACTTAGACAGCACACTGAAAGCCTGACGCGACTTGAGCGCCAGCTCACCGATGTAATTTTGCAGAACTACCCGGTCTCGGGGCTTGGCTCTATCACCAGTCTTGCAGAAGCGGCCGATGTCTCCACACCTACCGTTGCACGGCTGGTGCAAAAGCTCGGGTACAACGGCTACCCGGAGTTTCAACAGGCACTGCGCGCAGAACTGGACGAAACGATTTCAAGCCCGCTGACCAAACGTGCAAAGTGGGTGGACACAGCACCGGACGAACACATCCTTAATCGCTTTACCAAAGCAGTGATCGACAACATCAGTCAGTCACTCGGAGAAGTCGACCCGAATGTATTTGATCAGGCCTGTGACCTGGTGTCAGATCCGAAACGCCGCGTGTTTGTGGTCGGTGGCCGCATTACCCGCACACTGGCCGATTATTTTTTTCTGCACTTACAGGTAATCAGAGATCAGGTCACACACGTTGCCTCCAACTCAAACGCATGGCCTCACTACCTGCTTGAGGTAAACCGTGGTGATGTGATTGTGATATTCGATATCCGCCGCTATGAAAATTCAACACTGCGACTTGCCGAGATGGCCAGTGAACGCAATGCAAAGTTAATACTGTTCACCGACCAATGGACATCACCCGTGGCGCAAATTGCAGACATCACATTTCGTAATCGTATTTCGGTACCATCGGCGTGGGATTCCAACGTCACCAGCATGCTGGTGGCAGAAGCACTGATTGCGCAAGTTCAGGAACGCGACTGGAAAACCACCAGCGCACGCATGGAGGCACTTGAGGAGATGTTTGATCGCACGCGGTTCTTTCGCAAATTCTAGCCTGGACTATTCACAAGGCGACAAGTTCATGATAGCGATTATCTATGCATATAGTTCCAGACAATCGTTTAGACAATATTTTTAAGTTAGCACTGTGTCTATTCACCATCAGACGTAAATATCGCTGAATGGCGAATCCTCATGAATAATCCAGGCTAGTGAGCAGAATCCGCCGCTACTACCTGTGTCACCAGCAGCGCGGCAATACGGTCGTCATCAAACCCTAACGCCTGCAGTATGGCGTGGGTATGCTCACCGGTACGGGGTGGTTGCGACTCAACAGAACTACGTTGATTTTCATTAAACTCAAGAGGAATACCGGGAAGCGTTGTGTGACTGGCAACCGATTGCCTGGCTGTGTCGAGTGCGATATTGAGTAGCCCGTTACCGCCGGTTAACTGCTCGTGGTGGTGCAGATCTTCGGGACGTCCGACCGGTGACCACGACACGTCAGCGCGCTCACATCCACTGGCAACACGGTCATAGGACAGAGTCACAAAATGATTGTTGAGATCTGGTATTAACCAGCTGCGCTCACTGGTCCGTTGCGGGTTGGTTGCCAGTCTTTCGTCATTGTAGAGCGCCTCTAATGCAAACTCTTCACAAAACCGTTGCCATTGTGCATCACTGGTTACGCCGATGAACAATGCCTGATCATCTGCGAGCTTAAACACATCATAAACACCCCACGCACCTCGCCTTGCCGTCATTGGCGGTACCACTTCTCCGGTAGTTGCCCCACCCACCATATGCGATGCCATTAAAAACGCTGCCGTTTCAAACAACGCGCTGCTGACTTTTTGTCCGTGGCCGGTAGTATCTCTTTCACGCAGTGCCGCCAGCGTGCCGGTCACACCGAATACAGCACCTAAAATATCAATGATAGAGGCACC
>CALHCI010000068.1 GCA_937931165.1 uncultured Granulosicoccaceae bacterium | reverse complement strand
ACTTCATACTGCCATTCAGGTTGTGAGGTTGGCGGTACTTTTGGTTGCGTTTTTTGCTGCTCTGGTCGAGACATTAACGTGGAAAGTCAGACAGGCGAATAGTTCGCCTGTCTGATTACAGCCTTACGATCAAGACTCGGCAGGTGCCGCAGGTGCTTCGTCAGCAGCAACCGCTTTCATGCTCAAACGAATACGTCCCTGCTTGTCTACTTCAAGGACTTTAACGCGAACGGTCTGACCTTCACTGAGCTCATCTGCAACGTTCTGTACACGCTCTTCAGAGATTTGTGAGATATGCACCAGGCCATCTTTGCCCGGCAGAATATTCACGAATGCACCAAAGTCCATGATCTTCTGAACCTTACCTTCGTAAATAGTCCCGACTTCGACATCAGCAGTAATCTGCTCAATGCGACGACGTGCCTCTTCACCGGCTTCACGATCACTTGAAGCAATCTTGATGACACCGTCATCACCAATGTCGATAGTGGCACCGGTTTCTTCAGTCAGTGCACGGATAACCGCACCGCCCTTACCAATAACTGCAGCGATCTTTTCAGGGTGGATTTTCAAGGTAATGAAGCGCGGTGCATGCTCAGAAAGTTCTTCACGCGGTGCACTTAGTACCTTGTTCATTTCACCAAGAATAAACAGACGACCTTCTTTGGCCTGCTCAAGCGCCGCTTCCATAATTTCACGGGTGATGCCCTGGATCTTGATGTCCATCTGCAGTGCAGTCACACCGTTTTCAGTACCGGCCACTTTAAAATCCATATCACCGAGGTGATCTTCGTCACCGAGGATATCGCTCAGTACGGCAAAGCGGCTTTCGTCTTTGATCAGACCCATCGCAATACCGGCAACCGGTGCAGACAGAGGCACACCGGCATCCATCATTGCGAGGCTCGAACCACAAACACTGGCCATCGAGCTTGAACCGTTTGATTCAGTAATTTCAGAGACAACACGAATCGTGTATGGAAATACTTCGTCATCAGGCATCACCGCAGCAACACCGCGGCGTGCCAGTCGACCGTGACCGATCTCGCGACGCTTTGGCGAACCGACAAAGCCGGTTTCTCCAACACAGTAAGGAGGAAAGTTATAATGCAGCATAAACGCATCACGACGCTCGCCTTCCAGCGCATCAATGATCTGTGCATCACGGGTAGTACCCAGTGTTGCAGCAACAATTGCCTGAGTCTCACCACGGGTAAACAACGCAGAACCATGAACGCGTGGCAGCAAGCCGGTCTTGACCGCAATGGGTCGAACCGAGCGGGTATCACGGCCATCGATGCGCAGTTCACCGGCAAGAATACGACCGCGTACCGTGCTCTTTTCAAGCGTACCGAAAGCACCCTGCACTTCAGCAGCACTGGGTGCATCGTCGGCGGCAGTGGCCAGTTGTTCAACCACTGAATCACGCAATGCACTGACTTTGTTTTGTCGTTCCATTTTGTCAGGTGTGCTGTACGCTTCAACCAGTCCGGCTTCGGCAACAGCGGCAACCTTTGAAGCGAGATCTTCGTTGGTTGGTGGTGCTTCCCAGTGCCATTGTTCGGCACCGACTTCAGCAGCCATTTCACGGATTGCTTCAATCGCAACCTGCATTTGCTCGTGGCCGTAGACGACTGCACCAAGCATGACATCTTCAGCCAGTACTGCCGCTTCTGATTCAACCATTAATACGGCGTTGTCAGTACCGGCGACAACCAGATCGAGATCTGATTCTTCCATGCTGGAGCTACGCGGGTTAAGTGCGTACTCACCATTGATGTAACCGACACGGGCCGCACCAATCGGGCCCTGGAAAGGCATACCGGAACAGGCCAGCGCCGCTGAAGCACCCAGCATTGCCGGAATGTCTGTCTGGATTTCAGGGTCCAGAGACATGACCGTGGCAATCACCTGTACTTCGTTACGGAAGCCTTTTGGAAACAAGGGACGCAGTGGTCGATCGATGAGTCGTGAGATGAGCGTTTCGCTCTCGGCAGGACGCCCTTCACGCTTGAAGAATCCACCGGGGATTTTGCCCGCAGCGTAGGTACGTTCCTGATAGTTGATTGTCAGCGGGAAGAAGTCCTGACCCGGCTTGGCTTCTTTTTTACCGACCGCTGAAACCAGCAGTACAGTGTCGCCAATGCTGATCATGATGGCGTTGGAGGCTTGTCTTGCGACCTCTCCGGTTTCCATCACAACTTCCTGATCGCCAAATTGAAATTTTTTGATTACGTGATTCACAGTAAATCCTTAAGTTGCAATGCGGCGACTATCGACGCAGGCCGAGTCGGCTAATGAGATCCTGATAACGTGATTGATCTTTACGCTTGAGATAGTCAAGCAGCTTGCGTCGCTGATTAACCATTCGCAGCAATCCTCGACGTGAATGATGATCATGACTGTGCGCTTTGAAGTGCTCGGTCAGATGATTGATTCTTGCGGTAAGCAGCGCTACCTGAACTTCAGGCGAGCCTGTGTCGGCTTCGTCACGCTTGTATTCACTAATGATTTCCGCCGTGGTTTCGGCGCTTAAACAGCCCATTTATTTTCTCCAATGGATGAGTAGTAAAAATAAAGTCGAACAACCGCCACTCATTGCAGTTGCGACCCGATGATGCGAACGGTTTCTAAGCGTCCGTCTGAAATTTTTCCAAGACCCAGAAAACTGTCTTCCGGCCCGTATATTCGCAGCAGTTTGTCTGACGGCAGCGAGGCGTTTTCAAATGGTGGTTTCGAACCATGACGAAACTTGAGCGCCGTGGTTTCATCGAGCGTCTGGCGAGGCCAGTCACTGATGATTTCGTCGACATTTAACAACAGTTTGTCGGTGTGCTCTTGCATCTGCTCGACGCTGTGCATGACATGACCATCGAACGGCGACACGCTCAGCCGGCGCAGTGTGGTGACATGTGCGCCACAGCCGAGATTTTCACCGATATCGCGCACAATTGCACGCACATAAGTGCCCTTCGAAACGCGCATGCGGACACTGAACCGATTGCCGTCAAAATGCAACAGCTCTATCTCATGAACATTAACCAGTCGCGATTCAAGTTCCGGCGTTTCACCATTGCGCGCCATCTTGTGCGCTCTGATGCCATTCTTTTTAATCGCAGAGTAGATCGGCGGGCGCTGCATGGACTCGCCCAAAAATCCGCTCACCACCTGTTGCATTTTTTCGATAGCAATTTCTGGCACATCCGACTGCTTGATAATCTGCCCGTCTGCATCGTCGGTGTCTGTTACCGCACCCAGCAAGCCCTCGGCTTCATAGGTTTTTGCTGCGTTCAACAGATAACCACACAACTTGGTGCCTTCACCAAAACAGATCGGCAGCATACCGGTGGCCGCCGGATCGAGGCTGCCTGTATGACCGGCCTTTTTGGCGCCGTATATTTTACGCACCTGCTGCAGCACCGCATTCGAGGTACACCCCGACGGTTTATCAAGCAACACGACTGCGTTTAACTGTCGCAAGGTTAAACCTGCCCCTGCTCTGGTTTGCCAGCCGGATCTTCTTCGGTGGTATTAGTGCTTACCGCGTCGTCAATAATTGTCGATAAACGGGCGGCATCTTCCTGCACGTTATCATAGTAAAACTTCAGGTGCGGAATGGTCCGCATACGCATGGTGTTACCCAGGCGCTTACGCAGATAACCCGCAGCCTTGTTCAGCGCATCAATCGCATCTTCACGCGCCGGGCCATCGGACAACAGATCAAACGTGGACATATACACCTTGGCATGCCCAAGATCTTTGCTGACCTCAACACCGGCTACCGTCATGGTGGAAGGCACACGAGGGTCTTTTACTTCGGTGCGAATCAGACCAGACAGCTCGCGCTGAATCTGGTCTGCCACTCGGTAGCTGCGTGGGTAGTCTTTCGCCACAGTATTTCCTAGAGCGTCCTGGCTACTTCAGTGCGTTCGAATACTTCGATCTGATCACCCGGCTGCACGTCGGTGTAGTTCTTCACGCCGATGCCACACTCCGTACCCATGCGAACTTCGTTAACGTCGTCTTTAAAACGTCGCAGAGATTCGAGCTCGCCTTCATAGATAACCACGTTGTCGCGAAGCACACGAATTGGCGCGCTCTTACGCACCACACCGTCTTCAACCATACAGCCGGCGATTTGACCAAATTTTGGTGAGCGGAAAACATCCTGCACCTTGGCCATACCGATAATCTGCTCGCGAATCTCCGGTGCCAGCATGCCACTGGCAGCCGCCTTAACGCGATCAATCACTTCATAGATCACGCTGTCGTAGTGCAGTTCGATTTCCTGTTCGGTGATAACGCGGCGGGCGGTGTTATCTGCGCGGACGTTAAATCCGATCATAATGGCGCCAGACGCGGCAGCCAACTGTGCGTCGGATTCGGTAATCCCACCGACACCACCACCGATGACTTTAATATATACCTCGTCGGTAGACATTTTTTCCAGTGAATCACGAAGTGCCTCGAAGCTGCCCTGTACATCGGTTTTGATGACCAGGTTCAGGGTGCTGACATCGCCACGGGTAACCTGCGAGAACACATCTTCGAGTTTTGCAGGACGGCGTTCTGCCAGTCTCGCATCGCGGGACTTTTCGTTTCGAAGACCGGCAAGTTCACGTGCGCTGCGCTCGTCTTTCGAGACCAGCATGTTTTGACCGGCTTCCGGTGCATTGCCCAGACCCAACACCTGCACGGGTACTGAAGGACCAGCAGTTTCGACCTGATTACCTGCGTCATCGAACATGGCACGTACACGACCAAACTCTTTACCACACACCATGATATCGCCACGCTTCAGCGTACCGCTTTGTACCAGTACAGTGGCAACAGGACCACGACCTTTCTCAAGTGTCGCTTCAACGACCACGCCCTTGGCAGGACCTTCAGCAGAGGCTCTAAGCTCCAACAGTTCTGCCTGTAGCAGCAATGCGTCGAGAAGTTCGTCAATGCCCTGCCCGTTCAATGCCGAAACCGGTACAAACATCGTGTCGCCACCCCAGTCTTCCGGAATAACTTCATGTTTGGACAAGTCGTTTTTAACGCGATCGGGGTCGGCGTCTTCTTTGTCCATTTTGTTAACTGCAACGATCATCGGAACACCGGCCGCTTTTGAGTGCTGCACCGCTTCTACCGTTTGCGGCATTGCGCCATCGTCGGCGGCAACGACCAGCACGACAATATCGGTTGCCTGTGCACCACGAGCACGCATCGCGGTAAACGCCGCGTGGCCCGGTGTATCAAGGAAGGTAATTCGGCCACGATCGTGGTCAACACTGTACGCGCCGATGTGCTGTGTAATACCGCCGGCTTCGCCAGCTGCCACACGTGATGAGCGGATGTAGTCGAGTAGTGACGTTTTACCGTGATCGACGTGACCCATCACAGTCACAACCGGCGGTCTCTCGTCGAGATCTGTATCGGTTTCTTCTTTATCTGCAGCCACCCCGATGATTTTATTTTCGAGAGCGGCTTCAAGATCATCGGCAGACGTTGTGTTTGCACGGTGACCCATTTCTTCTACCACCAGTACGGCGGTGTCCTGATCGAGCATCTGGTTGATGGTAGCCATCACGCCCATGCCCATCATGGTTTTAATCACTTCACCGGCTTTTACTGCCATGCGGTTGGCAAGCTCGGCAACGGTAATGGTTTCAGGCACTTCAACATCGCGAACCACGGGTTCTGTCGGCATTGCAAAGCCGTGTTTGGCTTCGGCAGACCGGTTGAATTCTCGTCTGGTTGGCTGTCTTTCGCGACGTCCGCCACGACCACCGGATACGCGCAACTCTTTGCGACCGGACTTACCGCGACCACGACGACCCGCTTTACCGGAATCGGCTGGCGGCGCTGCAGGCGTGCTGAAAAACTTCTCGCGCTTGACCTTGGTGGCCTGACGCTTTTCTTCTTCGACACGGGCAAGTTCGGCTTCGGCGGCTTTGCGTACCGCCTCGAGTTTGGCACGCCCGGCGTCTTCAACGCCTTGCTGAAGTTCGGCAAGTGCTGCTGCTTCAACCGCCTTACGTGCAGCTGCAAGCGCTTCTTCACGCGCTGCTTCTTCGGCGGCTTCCTGCGCGGCCTGTTGTTGTCTTTCTGCTTCCAGGGCAGCTTCGGCGGCTGCAGCTTCGGCGGCATCTGCCTCAGTTGCCGGAGCTTCAGCAACAGGCTCTGCAGCAGCTTCGGGGGCTACCACCTCTGCTTGTGCTTCGACGGCGTTTGCCGCTTCAAAGATTGCACGCTCGGCTTCGGCTTTGGCCTGCTCGGCTGCTTGCGCCTGCGCTGCTTCCAATGCCGCTGCTTTGGCTTCAAGCTCGGCGGCTTTGGCCTCGAGTGCTTTTTCTTTGGCTTCCAGCGCTTCGCGTTCTGTATCTACAGAAGATTCAGCGGGCGCTTCTGCCGGTGCTGGTGACTGTGGTGGTGGCGCTGCTGGCTCCGGCGGCGCGGCTTCCGGCTCAACATGGTCAGAGACCTGCTGCTGCCGCAACGCTGCCTTGCGCACCATTTCTTCACGAGCGCTTTCATCGCGCTTGGCGTAGGTGCGCTTACCGCGAGTTTCGACGGTGACGGCTTTGCGTCCCGGTCCGCCGACCTTTATCTCACCACGCTTTTTACGCGTGAGGGTAATTTTGCTCGCACCCGATGCTTTCTTCTCGACTCCCTGCGACTGGCGCAGAAAGCTCAGAAGCTGCGATTTTTCAGCATCTGCAATGGTGTCTTCAGGCGTGGTTTTATCTACGCCTGCGTCTTTGAGCTGTTCCAGCAGTTTGTCGACAGGTGTTCCCACGGTATCGGCTAACTGTTTGACGGTGACTTCTGCCATAAGTTTTTCTCTATCCCCCGCTAGCTTCGGCTCCCGCCTCTACCATTGATTCAGAATCATCATCCTGAAACCAACTCTCGCGCGCCTTCATTATCAGTTTGCCAGCCGTCTCTTCGTCCATGCCGTCGACAACCATCAATTCATCGACAGCCAGGTCTCCCAGATCATCGACAGTCGTAACCCCTATTTCTGCAAGCGATACCGCTAGCTCTGCACTAATTCCTTCCATTGCCAACAACTCATCAGAAGGATTGAGGTTTTTAATTTTTTGCTCTGTCACCAGTGCCTGCGTCAGCAATACATCCTGCGCACGGCTGCGGAGTTCTTCGACAATTTCTTCATCGAACTCGTCTACATCCAGTAGCTCCTGAGTCGGTACATACGCGACTTCTTCAACACTGGTGAAGCCTTCCTGCACCAGAATTGTCGCGACTTCTTCATCGACCGTTAATTGTTCGACAAATTTGTCTACCAGCTCACGAGCTTCGTTTTCGTTTTTCTCATCGGCAGCGCCTTCATCCATGACGTTGAGCTCCCAGCCGGTAAGCTCACTGGCCAACCTGACGTTTTGCCCGCCTCGGCCAATCGCCAGAGATAATTTTTCGGCATCGACAACGATATCCATGCTGCCGTTGTCTTCATCGACAATCAGTGAAGCAACCTCGGCAGGTGCCATGGCGTTTATCACGTATTGTGCGGGGTTTTCATCCCACAAAATAATATCGACCCGTTCGCCTGCCAGTTCGTTGGACACGGTCTGCACACGAGAGCCCCGCATACCGACACAGGCACCAACCGGATCAAGCCGCTTGTCATTAGACAGCACCGCAATTTTTGCACGGCTGCCGGCATCACGTGCGGCACCACGTATTTCAATAACTCCCTGACCGACTTCCGGTACCTCGAGCTTGAACAGTTCGGTCAGAAACTCAGGTGAGGTACGAGTGGCGAACAGTTGCGGGCCACGCATCTCTGCCTGCACTTCACGCAAGTAGGCGCGCAACCGGTCACCGGTACGTACTGCCTCACGCGGGATCATTTCTTCACGTCGAATGTATGCTTCGGCATTGTTGCCCAAATCAATGTATACGCCGCCACGCTCGGTGCGCTTAACGATACCCATGACCAGTTCACCAACGCGATCTTTAAACGCTTCGACTACGCGGGCACGTTCGGCTTCACGAACTTTTTGTACAATAACCTGTTTGGCGGTTTGTGCGGCAATTCGACCGAAATCTACTGATTCGATTTCGTCTTCGATAAAACCGCCCAGGTCAATTTCCGGATCTTCTTCTTTGGCTGCAGAGATCGTGATTTGGCGAGTCGGGAATTCCTGCTCTACGTCGTCTTCGACCACTTCCCAGCGACGCCAGGTGGTGTAGTCACCGCTTTCACGATCGATATCGACTCTCACCTCGATATCCATACCACTGCGTTTGCGCGTGGCCGAGGCAAGTGCCGCTTCAAGCGCTTCAAATATAATTTCTTCTTCGACGCCCTTCTCGTTAGAAACAGCATCTACGACCAGCAGTATTTCTTTGCTCATAAGCTTGTCACCTTGTGCTCCGGTGCGGTGCTCCGCACTTGGCTTGTAATTTCCTTACCGCATTTCAGGCCGCATTTTAGGCCGTATTTCAGGCCGAGCTTCCGGTTCTGTTCAAACTCATGCATTGCGGTATTAATCAAATTGCGGCACCACGTTAGCGCTGTCTATATCGCGTACAGCGATCTGATGTGATGTTCCGTCGACCTTTATCGTGATGATGTCACCCTCGACACCGGTCAGTTCACCTCTAAAGTTACGGCGACCGTCCTGCGGCACCGTTAATCTTACTTTTACATCGCTTCCTTTTTGCGACTCAAACTGATCTGCACTGTACAGAGGCCTGCGCATCCCGGGCGACGAAACCTCAAGGCAGTATTCACCGGCAATCAGATCTTCGACATCCAATCCGGCACCCACCATGTTGCTGACTTTGGCGCAATCGTCAACCGATACACCATCGGCCTGGTCGATATATACCCGCAGTGTCAGCCCAGACTCGGTCTGACCCAGCGACGCACCGACAAATTCGTATTGCAGAGACTCAACTATTGGAGCCACAAATTTCCAAATCGCTTCTGGTGCCCGACGCATCCTGTTCCCGTTGATACCGTTAACATCACCGCCCCTGCGGAAAGTTAGACGGCAACAAAAAGGCCCCTTAAGAGGGGCCTTTCTAATAAATCGTTGGTAGCGGGGGTAGGATTCGAACCTACGACCTTCGGGTTATGAGCCCGACGAGCTGCCAGACTGCTCCACCCCGCAACTGCAAAACAGAATTGTAGAAGTTATTAGCCATAAATACAAGGTTTATTACGAATTAAAACCGTGCGTCAGCCGGCGAATGCAGCGACACACGCAGCCATGATCATGCCTGGGAAAATTCCGAACCAGACCACCGCCAGACCGTTCAGGGTCAGCCCTACCTGTACGTCAAATGCTGCCAGTACCGGCGTCGGTTCTGCCGGCTCATCAAAGAACATATATTTGATCACGCGCAGATAGTAAAACGCGCCGACCACAGACATAAGCACCGCAATAATCGCAAGCCAGGTCAAATCAACAGACACCACTGCTTTTAGCACAGCAAGCTTGGCATAGAAACCAACCGTTGGCGGTACACCGGTCATGGATATCAGCAGCACCATCATCACAGCCGCGTAAACCGGGCTGCGACGGAAAAGCCCACGCAAGTCAGTCAGTAAGTTGATATCAACCCCCATACGATCCATGGCCAGCAGAATACCGAACGCCCCCATACTGGTGATGGCATAGGTGATCGCATAAAACATAGCGGCCGAATAACCTTCGTTGGTTCCTGCGAGAATTCCCATCAGGATAAACCCAACATGCGAAATGGTTGAGTAAGCCAACAGCCGTTTAAAAGACACCTGTGCAATGGCAATGATATTACCCAGCACCAGCGACAACACGGCAAGCACAATCAACATCACCTGCCAGCTGCTGTGAGCTGTGATTAATCCGTCAACCAGAAACCGGATGGCAAGTGCGAAGGCAGCGATTTTAGGTGCAGCCGAAATATACAAGGCAACGGAAGTTGGCGCGCCGTCATAGACATCGGGCACCCACATATGAAACGGTGCAGCACCGAATTTAAACGCTATACCCACAACAACAAATGCCAGTCCGAATACGGCAGCAGTAGAGTTTTCATTGCCAGCAAGGTTAGCGGCAATTTCACTGAAGTGCAGGCTGCCGGTCGCACCGTAGACCATCGAAATTCCGTATAACAACGCGCCGGATGCCAGCGCACCGAGCACAAAGTATTTCATTGCCGCTTCTGAAGAACGCGCATCTTTTCTGTTTAACGCCACCAGTGCATATAAAGAAAGAGACAACAACTCAAGCCCCAGGTACAGCGTGAGCATGGTGCTTGATGACACCATAATCATCATGCCCAACACACCGCTTAACGCGAGTGTGTAGTACTCACCATTGGTAATCTTGCGTGCATTAACGTAGTCACGGGAATATAAAAACACGCCAATCGATACGATCAGTATCCATGACTTGCAGACAACACTCATCTTGTCCATCACAAAGCTGCCGCTAAACGCTGACACATCACCCGAATCGGGTGCGATGGTCCAGGTCAGGAACAAGGTAATCAGTAAAGAAACCTGCGATAACGCATACGCATATGGCCGGCGATCTTCACTGACAAACAGATCTCCAATCAATATGACGCAAATAGCGCACAGCAGAAAAATTTCAGGTGTAGCAAGGCCAATGTTATTCATCTTATCGCCCTCTACAGTTTCGATACGGTGACATGCTGCACCAAATGTTCGATGGAAGCGTGCATTACATCAACCAGTGGTTGTGGCCACAGCCCGAAAAACAACACCATGGCGGCGAGTATGGCAAGCATACATTTCTCACGCCGATTAACGTCAGTGAGGGCCGCAACATTGTCATTGGCAACCTCACCGAAAATCACGCGCTTGACCATCCACAGTGTATAGGCCGCGCCAAGTATTAAAGTGGTTGCCGCCAGAAAGGCAAACCAGAAGTTTGCTTTGAAGCTCGCAAGTATCACCATGAATTCACCAACAAATCCGGATGTGCCCGGCAGACCGGCATTGGACATCGCAAAAAACACCATAAAGGCGGCAAACACCGGCATGGTATTCACTACCCCACCATAGTCTGCTATTTGCCGCGAGTGCATGCGATCGTAAACTACACCAACACAGAGAAACATGGCCGCAGAAATAAACCCGTGAGAGATCATCTGCACCATCGCCCCCTCAACACCCATGACCGCATGGCTGGTGGTCTCAGAACCGGTGCTGTTGGTCACAATGCCAAACACAATAAACATCCCGAGCGTCACAAACCCCATGTGAGAGATTGATGAGTACGCGATGAGCTTTTTCATATCTGATTGGGCGAGCGCTACGAAGCCAATATAAACCACGGCAATAAGTGACAGCAGAATCATCAGCCATGCCAGCTGGGCACTGGCATCAGGCACCACAGGCAGACTGAAACGCAGAAAACCGTAGCCCCCCATTTTCAGCATGATGGCCGCCAGCACCGCGGAACCTGCAGTCGGCGCTTCCACGTGCGCATCCGGTAACCAGGTGTGTACCGGCCACATCGGTATCTTGACCGCAAACGCCACAAAGAAAGCCAGAAAAATCAGTGTCTGCGCATTTGCGGCAATGGGTAACTCATGAAATGCAGCGATAGAAAAACTACCTGCTTTCGAATACAGGTATATCAGTGCAACCAGCATGAATACCGAACCGAGAAACGTGTACAGGAAGAACTTAATGGTGGCATAAACGCGCCGCGGACCACCCCAGATACCAATGATAAGAAACATCGGGATCAGCGTTGCTTCAAAGAAGATATAAAACAAAATCGCATCAGTAGCGGCGAACACACCGACCATAAAGCCTGTCATGATCAGAAACGATGCGAGATACATGGCGGGTTTGTCTTTGATCACTTCCCACGCAGAGATCACCACTATGATATTGATAAAGGTAGTCAACAGGATAAGCGGCATGGCAATGCCGTCTACACCCAGTGCGTAGTTAATATCGAACGAAGGCAGCCACGCTACGTTTTCCGTAAACTGCATTTGTGCTGTGGTTTTATCAAAACCGAAATACAATGGCAGGCTAAACAAAAAAGCCACCACGGATATTGCAAGTGCAACGGGTCGGCAACGATTATCACCAACGAACAGCACCAGCACACCGCCAAGGATCGTCAGCCAGATTATTATGCTTAGGATGGGCATCAGTCGTGACCGCTGCTAGGTTGTAAAAATAAAAACTGAAAGCATTGCCAGCAAACCGATAATCATGGCAAATGCATAATGGTAGAGATAACCGCTCTGGACAGTCCGGATCAGTGCAGAGAAGACACCAATCTTGTTGGCACTGCCGTTCACCATCATCCCGTCGATCATCTTCACATCACCGACACTCCAAAGTTTATCTGCAAGCTTTAAACTGCCGCCGGCAAAAACTTTCTGGTTAAAATCATCGAATCCGTATTTGTTTTCGAGCAGACGATGCACAAATCCAAACCTGGACGAAAAGAACTCGGCAAGTTCAGGCTTACGCAGGTAGATAAACCATGCGGCCAGGGTACCCGCCAATGCCAGATACAACGCCGGTGTTTTGAAACCGTGCAAGACAAAAGACAGCGGGCCGTGATAATGCTCCCCAACCTTTTCAAGCACGTCGTGTTCTGCGGCAACAAAAATCGAATCACCGAAGTAGTGACCGAATAACATACCACCGATTGTCAGCGCACCAAGCACCACAGATGGTATGGCCAACAGTACCAGCGGCACGGTGACCACCGAGGGTGACTCGTGCAAGTGCTCACGCGTGTGTTGATCCATTCTTTCCTTGCCATGAAACACCAGAAAGAACATGCGGAAGCTGTAGAACGCGGTAATAAACACACCAAGCAGCACACAGATGTAGGCAAACCCGGAGCCTGCAATCTCTGATGCATGAACCGATTCGATAATGGCATCTTTGGAGAAGTAGCCGGAAAAGCCCGGAAAGCCGATCAGTGCCAGCGTGCCAATGAGTGACGTCCAATACGTGACCGGCATGTATTTTTTGAGGCCACCCATTTTACGAATATCCTGCTCATGGTGCATACCCATGATCACAGAACCTGCCGCCAGAAACAGCAGTGCTTTAAAGAACGCATGTGTCATCAGGTGGAAGATCGCAGCGCTGTAGGCAGACGCGCCAAGTGCCACAGTCATGTAGCCAAGCTGCGACAGCGTCGAGTAGGCAACGACACGCTTGATATCATTTTGCACAATACCAATCAGTCCCATCAGCAATGCGGTGAGCGAGCCGATCACGATGACAAACGTTAGTGCCGTTTCAGATAATTCAAACAGCGGTGACATTCGCGCCACCATAAAGATACCTGCTGTCACCATGGTTGCCGCATGAATCAGTGCCGAAATCGGGGTCGGGCCTTCCATAGAGTCTGGCAGCCAGACATGCAACGGAATCTGTGCTGATTTACCCATCGCCCCGATGAACAAACAGATACAGGTCACGGTGAGTACCGACCAGGCAAAGCCCGGGATGATTTCCATCGTCTCGCCGGTAAGTGACGGGGCAGCAGCAAATGCGTCGTAATAATTCAGTGAACCGGTGTACATGACTACCGCCGCAATACCCAGCAGAAACCCGAAGTCCCCTACCCGGTTAACCAGAAACGCTTTCAGGTTGGCAAAGATGGCTGTGGGTTTTTTGTACCAGAAACCAATCAGTAAATAGGAAACCAGGCCTACTGCCTCCCAGCCGAAGAACAGCTGCATGAAGTTATTGGCCATCACCAGCATTAACATGGCAAAGGTAAACAGCGAAATATAACTGAAAAAGCGCTGATAACCCGGATCGTCGTGCATATAGCCGATCGTGTAGATATGTACCATCAGTGACACCGAGGTGACTACGGTCATCATGACTACCGTCAAACGGTCAACTAAAAAGCCGACTTCAAACTTGATGTTTCCGCTGACCATCCATGTATAGATGGTTTCATTAAAGACGGCCGAGTCACCACCGATATTTTTAATCAGCGCGATGACAGACAACAAAAATGCAATCGCGACACCGGCAATGGTGACGCGGTGCGAATTGGTGCGACCGAGTTGCTTGCCAAAAAAACCTGCGGCAATGGCACCAACTAACGGAGCCAGCGGGGTAAGAATATAGATCAGTTTCATTGCCAGTTACCCCTGCAGCTCGTCGAGATCGGCAACGTTGATCGTTCCGCGATTTCTAAACAGCACCACCAGAATGGCAAGACCAATCGCCGCTTCGGCAGCAGCAACAGTCAGTATGAAAAACACAAACACCTGCCCGGCAGTATCACCGAGGTAGTAAGAGAAGGCCACGAAGTTCATGTTCACTGCAAGCAACATCAGTTCGATAGACATCAGAATAATGATGATATTTTTCCGATTCAGAAAAATACCGGCAATGCTCAGTCCGAACAAGATAGCGCCAAGCGTCAGATAATGCGAAAGAGGTATCATGGTGCTATTTCTCCGCGTCCATTGAGACCACTCGCAACCGGTCTTCTTTCTTCACCTTCACCTGTTCACCCGGTGTTTGATACTTGGTGTCCGGTCGACGGCGCATCGTCAGCGCAATCGCAGCGATAATCGCCACCAGCAGAATGACCGCCGCCACCTCAAACTGAAACAGGTAATCGGTGTAGATGGCCAGACCGAGTTCTTCGGTATTGCTGTAGTCCGCATCACGAGGCACAGGTGCCGGATAGTTCTCAGCAGAGAACCAGCGCATACGGATAAGAAAAATCATTTGCACCACAATGGTTGCGGCAATTAAACCGCCCAATGGCAAGTAGCGCGTAAAGCCTTCACGTTGTGGTACCAGATTGACGTCGAGCATCATCACCACAAACAGAAACAACACCATCACCGCACCGACATAAACAAGCACCAGCGTGATCGCCAGAAATTCCGCTTCCATCAGCATCCAGATAATGGCGCTGTTAAAAAACGCCAGCACCAGCCACAACGCTGCCTGTACCGGGTTGCGAGTGGTGATCACCCCAACGGCCGCACCAATCAGCACCAGCGAGAAAATCCAGAATACAACGACTTGAAATCCCATGATGCGCTCCTACCGGAATGCCGCGTCAGTGGCGCGGTCAGAGGCGATCTGCGTTTCGAACTTATCACCAATCGCAAGCAACTTGTCTTTGGTCATGATCTGCTCGCCACGTTTCTCAAAGTGGTACTCGAAAATTCGCGTTTCAACAATGGAGTCCACCGGGCAGGCCTCTTCACAGAACCCGCAGAAGATACATTTGAACAGGTCGATATCGTAGCGCGTGGTACGACGAGTGTTGTCAGCACGCTCTTCAGATTCAATAGTAATTGCCAGCGCCGGACATACCGCCTCGCACAACTTACAGGCGATACAACGCTCTTCGCCATTGGGGTAGCGACGCAACGCATGCAGGCCGCGAAAGCGCGGTGACTGCGGGGTTTTTTCTTCCGGGTATTGCACGGTAAATTTTTTCGCAAACAAATACCGCCCGGTAAGGCTCATGCCCTTGAGCAACTCAAGCAGCATAAAACTTTTGAAGTAGCTTTTTACATTGCCAGTCATATCAGGCTGCTCTCACGTCGAACCAGGGTCCGATCTCTAACAGTATGGCCACCGCTTCAACCGTGAGCCAAAGTATGGTTACCGGAATAAATACTTTCCAGCCCAGCCGCATGATCTGATCGTATCGATAACGCGGGAAGGTCGCCCGGAACCACAAAAAGAAAAACAGCATAAAACCGGTTTTTACAAAGAACCAGCCAATGCCATCAGGAATAAACGGGATAGGTGACAACCAGCCACCCAGAAACATAATCACAGCCAGCGCTGCAATCATGATCATGTTGGCGTATTCGGCAAGGAAGAACAGCGCGAATGCCATACCTGAATAGTCTACGTGGAAACCGGCAACAATTTCCGACTCCCCTTCTGCCACATCAAACGGTGCACGGTTGGTCTCTGCCACCCCTGAAATAAAATACACAATAAATAGCGGAAACAACGGCAGCCAGAACCAGTGAAAAATACTGCCTTCCTGTGCACGCACGATGTCGCCAAGATTAAGACTTCCACTCACCATTAGTACGCCCACCAGCGCAAAGCCCATGGCGATCTCATAAGAGACTATTTGTGCAGCAGAACGCATGGCACCCAGAAAAGCATATTTGGAGTTTGACGCCCAGCCCGCAATGATCACCCCGTACACACCGATAGAGGTCAGCGCCAGTACATATAAAAGTCCGGCGTTAACATCTGCCAGCACTTTGGTATCACTGAACGGGATCACCGCCCACGCTGCGAAAGCCGGCGCCAGCGAAAGTATCGGTGCAATAAGAAACAAAAAGCGGTTTGAGTTGGTGGGTACCAGTACTTCCTTGGTTAGCAGCTTGATGACGTCTGCAATAGGTTGCAGCAACCCTGCAAACCCGACCCGGTTCGGGCCCTTGCGTACCTGAATCGCACCGATCACTTTACGTTCAGCGTAAGTCAGATAAGCCACCGACAGTAACAGCGGCACAACGATCAACAATATTTTAATGACTGTCCAGGTTACCAGCCAAAGCCCTTCAAAGAATCCCACGTCAGCCTCCCGGTACCAGTTTGACCGGCTCAAACAGACTGCCGAAACCTGCAAGTTCAATACTGCCTATTGGCAGCCAGGCACACCCTGCCGGAACACCATCATCGTGCTTTACGCTCACCATCACCGTGGCATCTTGTTGTTCCAGTGTCACCACCGCGCCTTCGTCAACACCCAGCTTTTGCATATCTGCGCTGTTTAGCGTGACATGGTTTTGTTGTGCGTCCTGCGTTTTCTGCAGCGACCGTGCACGCCTGACCAGCATGTCTGACTTATAGGCCGGCAGATCACCGATACGCATCAATGACTGGCCGGTAGACGCTGCTTCCGGTAGCTCGATGTTGTCGAGCGTGTAGTCATTATTCAATTCAATGTCGCGACACAGCGTTTTGAGCTCTTCACGAATGTCAGTCACATCGTTATAGCCAAAGCCGTCGAGGTCGAGCTCATTGCCCAGCACTCTGAGAATTTTCCAGGCAGGTCTGCCCTGCCCCGGAGGTGCGGTTGCGCCGTTAAACATTTGCCAGGCACCGGTCGCATTCACAAAAGTACCGGCAGTTTCTGCAAAAGCAGCAGAAGGCAACACCACGTCCGCATGATCAACAGCGTGTTTACTCAGGTGCGTTGAAATAATAATGGTAGTGGCATCTTTGATTTGCTGACGGGCTTTGGCGCTGTTGATTTGCTCGTAGCGCGGCTCTACCCCCATCAATATCAGTGTTTGTAATTTAGCTTCCAGAATTTCAGCCGCGTTAAGACCGGCCTTCTCTACAGCAGCACCACCCGCTGTTCGGTGCGGCACCATACCGGCAAGCCAGGCACCGGCGGTGTTACCACCTTCCGGCAGGTAACCGAATGTAGCACCGGTCGCCTCACTGATGCAGCTGGCAAGCGCCCTTAGTGATGCATAGTCAGGATGTATGACCGCAGAGTTACCGAGCAACACAATGGCGTTGTCAGCATCTTTTAAACTTTTAGCAATAGCCCTGTGTTCATCGGTGACGCTGGCTTGCGCGGCAATTTGTGTTACGACTTCCTGCCTGCAGTCACTGGCCACCGCTATTGCCAGCACATGCAACAGCATGTCACGCGGGCCTGCACCGATATTTGCCAGCGTATCGAAGTGCATCGGATAGACGCGAGGATTAATAAAACTGAAGCTCGCGCCTTTTAAGGCTGCCTTGCGCAAACGCAGACCGGCAAGCGGCTGCTCTTTACGAATATTGGAACCGATCAAAAGCCCTGCCTGCAGTGACTCGAGTGATTCGAGAGAACATCCAAGCCACGGCATTACCGGCGCACGTTTTTCATCACTGTAGTCGACTTGCGTCAGTCGGTGATCAATATTGTCGCTGCCCAGTGAGCGCATCAGCTTCTGCAATAAAAACTGTTCTTCAAGCGTTGCCGCTGCCGACCCCAGTGCTGCTATAGACTTGGCACCGTCTTTATCGATCGCGTTTTTCAATGCCTCTGCAGCCGCAGACAACGCAACCTGCCATTCAACCGGTTTAAGTTCACCGTCAATGCGCACCATTGGTGTGGTGACACGATCATCTGAGTAAAGACCTTCGTAGCTGAACCGATCGCGGTCTGCTATCCAGGTTTCGTTTACCGCTTCGTTTTCCCGTGGTACCGCACGGGTTACCGAGCTATTACCAACGTGCAAAAACAGGTTGCTGCCAATGCTGTCATGCGGGCTGATAGAGGCATGCTGACTCAATTCCCACGAGCGTGCTGAAAAGCGTGAAGGCTTTGCGGTTAACGCACCAACCGGACACAGATCAATTACGTTGCCGGAAAGCTCTGAGTCGACACTCTTGGCAATGTAAGTACCGATACGCATGTTCTCACCGCGGCCGGTGGCACCAAGCTCACGGATACCGGCAATCTCTTCACCAAATCTCACACAACGTGTGCAGTGAATGCAGCGGGTTAATTCGGTGGAGATCAGCGGTCCGATGTTTTTATCCATCACTACACGCTTGGTCTCTATGTAATCGGAAGAGCTGTTACCGTAACCCATGGCAACATCCTGCAACTCACACTCACCGCCCTGATCACAAATAGGACAATCAAGCGGATGGTTGATTAGCAGAAATTCCATGGTACCGGCCTGCGCGCCTTTGGCGAGTTCGGAACCGGTGTGCACGACCATATCCGGTGCAACCGGAGTAGCACATGCAGGCAGAGGCTTCGGTGCTTTTTCAACCTCAATCAAACACATACGGCAGTTGGCCGCTACGCTGAGTTTTTTGTGATAACAAAAGCGCGGTATGGTGATACCTGCAGCGTCCGTCACTTCAATCAGCATCTGGCCCTTGCGCGCCTGCAACTGCTGACCGTCGACGGTAATATTGATTACGTCGTCACTCATGCGGCAGTCCCCAGTTTTTCTTCGACTATGCTGCGCTTGTGCTCAACGTAGTACTCGAACTCATGGCGGAAGTGACGCAACATACCCTGCACCGGCCATGCAGCAGCTTCACCGAGCGCACAGATTGTTCTTCCGGCAATTTTAGCCGCAACGTCTTCGAGCTTTTCGATATCTTCGGGGCGGCCCTTGCCATCGATGATGCGTACCAGCATACGATACAACCAACCAGTACCTTCACGGCACGGTGTGCACTGACCGCAGCTTTCAGAATAATAAAAGCGCGATATACGACACAGCGCCTTCACCATGTCAGTAGTCTCATCCATGGAAATCACCGCACCGGACCCGAGCATGGAGCCGGATTTGGCGATCGAATCATAATCCATGTTAGTGGCGAGCATGATCTCACCGGGCAATACCGGCATAGAAGAACCACCCGGAATAACGGCTTTAAGTTTGCGACCGTCACGTACACCACCGGCCATTTCAAGCAACTCGCTAAATGGTGTGCCCAGACTGATTTCAAAGTTGCCGGGGTTATTGACATGGCCGGACATTGAAAAGCATTTTTGCCCGCCGGAGTTTTCAACCCCAAGATCCTGAAACCACTGTGCACCATTGCGAATTATGGCAGGTGTTGAGGCAACAGATTCCGTGTTGTTAATCGTGGTGGGCTTGCCATACAAACCGAAGTTGGCAGGAAACGGCGGCTTAAAACGTGGCTGCCCTTTCTTGCCTTCTAAAGATTCAAGCAATGCGGTTTCTTCACCGCAGATGTAAGCGCCGGCACCGAGTGATCCGTAGATATCAATGTTGAGGCCCGAGCCTTTTATGTCTTTGCCAATCCAGCCTTTTTCATAGGCTTCAGCAACCGCAGCTTCAAACCGCTTGAATGGTTCATCCATCCACTCGCCGCGCATATAGTTATACCCCACAGTAGCTCCGATAGCGTAACAGCCAATCAGCATTCCTTCGACAAGCGCATGTGGATTGAAGCGATGGATATCTCTGTCTTTGCAGGTACCGGGTTCTGATTCATCACTGTTAACGACCAGGTAGTTCTGTCCGCCCTCAGCCGGCTTGGGCATAAAGCTCCATTTAAGACCAGTTGGAAATCCTGCACCACCCCGACCACGCAGCCCCGAAGCTTTAACTTCGGCTACGACATCTTCAGGGGAGATTTTCTCGCTTAAGATTTTGTTCCACGCTTTGTAACCACCAATCTCGACGTAGTTGTCATACGTCCAGGGCTGGTCAAACTTCAGCGTGGTATAGCAAACTTGATTAGGTTCGTTTTTCACTAGTTCAGTCCAGTGCGTCCAGAATTTTATCTACTTTTTCCGGCGTCAGTTTCATGTGATAAACATGATCAACCTGCATCATCGGCCCGCCGTCACACCCTGCCAGGCATTCTTCTTCAACTTTCAGAAAAATTTTGCCGTCTGCTGTGCTCTCGCCAAGCTTGATGCCATATTTTTTCTCGACATGATTAACGATAGTCTCGCTACCCATGAGCATGCAGCTGATGTTGGTACATATCGCAACGCAGTGTTTCCCAACCGGCTCTGTTTCATACATCGAGTAAAACGAAGCCACCTCGTAAACCGCTATTTTCGGCATCTCGAGTTTTTCAGCTACCGCATCCATGAGCTCTACGGTGAGATAACCATCGTTTTGATGTTGTACCGCCCGCAGTGCTGCAAGTACTGCTGATTGCTTTTGATCTTCGGGGTATCTTTTGAGCCAGTTGTCGATCTCTTCAATGCTGTGTGCATCAAGTACCGTGTCGCTGTTGTTGTCGCTCATCGATCTACCTCGCCGAAAACGATATCCTGCGTGCCGATGACGGCAACTACATCTGAAAGCATATGCCCCCTGACCATTTCGTCGAATGAAGCCATATGGTAAAAACCCGGCGCACGCACTTTGAGTCGGTAAGGTTTGTTAGCACCGTCTGAAACCAGATAACAGCCAAACTCGCCTTTCGGGTGTTCTACTGCCGCATAAGACTCACCGGCCGGCAAACAAAACCCTTCAGTAAAGAGTTTAAAGTGATGGATTAAAGATTCCATATCACCTTTCATTTCGGCACGTCTTGGTGGAGCAATCTTGTGGTCTTCAGTCAGAACCGGACCAGGATTTTTTCGCAGCCACTCAATACATTGTTTAATGATGTTGTTGGATTGCCGCATTTCTTCCATGCGCACCAGATAGCGATCGTAGCAATCGCCTTCGGTACCCACCGGCACATCAAAGTTCATTCGGTCATACACTTCATAGGGCTGCTTTTTGCGCAAGTCCCACTCAACACCGGAGCCACGCAGCATGGCGCCACTGAAACCCAGTTGCAGTGCCCGCTCGGGGCTGACAACACCAATGCCCACCAGGCGTTGCTTCCAGATACGGTTGTCAGTTAGCAGCGTTTCATATTCATCGACACAGCCCGGGAAACGATTGGTAAAGTCCTCGAGGAAGTCGAGCAGTGATCCCTGCCTTGCTTCGTTCTGTTTGCTTACGTCAGCCTTGCTGCGAAAACGTGATGCCTCGTATTGCGGCATGGTGTCTGGCAGGTCGCGAGCAACACCACCGGGGCGATAGTAAGTGGCATGCAGGCGTGCACCGGAAACTGCCTCGTAGCAGTCCATCAGATCTTCACGCTCACGAAACGCATACAGAAACATGGACATGGCACCGACATCGAGTCCGTGTGCACCAACCCACATCAGGTGATTAAGTATTCGGGTGATCTCATCAAACATCACACGGATGTACTGCGCGCGCTCAGGGACTTCAACACCGAGCAGGTTTTCTATCGCAAGCACATAACCGTGTTCGTTACACATCATGGAGACATAATCGAGTCGATCCATGTATCCGATGGTTTGATTGTAGGGCTTACTTTCTGCGAGCTTTTCAGTACCGC
The DNA here is from genome assembly GCA_937931165.1 of uncultured Granulosicoccaceae bacterium. Lineage (GTDB taxonomy): Bacteria > Pseudomonadota > Gammaproteobacteria > Granulosicoccales > Granulosicoccaceae. Next base: position 5,395 of record CALHCI010000068.1, on the reverse strand, counting down.
GATGCAGCAGCCCGATGTGCGGATCAGCACGGTCCACTACCTCACCGTCCATCTCCAGCACCAGGCGCAATACGCCGTGCGCCGCAGGATGCTGCGGGCCGAAGTTTAACGTGTAGTTTCTAATTTCAGGCATTAGCTATTGCCCTCATCTGCAGCTTCAGCGCTGGTTTCCGCATCATCGGCACGACGTGAGGTGTTGCGAATAACGCGTGGCACCAGAACACGTGGCTCGATGGTTACCGGCTCGTAGATAACCCGTTTTTTCTGCGGGTCGTAACGCATTTCAACGTTGCCTATTAAAGGAAAGTCTTTGCGGAAAGGGTGCCCGACAAAGCCATAGTCGGTGAGTAGTCGTCGCAGATCAGGATGGCCGTCAAAGTGAACACCCATCAGATCAAACGCTTCACGCTCAGGCCAATTTGCGCTTGACCAGATGTCGACAACTGAAGGTACAACCGGGAACTCATTGTCGGTAGCAAAAACCTTCAAACGTACCCGACTGTTGTTTTGAATAGACAGCAATTGGTACACCACGGCAAAACGCGGTTCGTCATTGTCGTAAGCAGGTGCTTCATCACCAAAACTGAGTCGTCCAACCGAGTTGGCTGCAACACCACGGCTAAAACCGCTGCCACCGGTTTCCCATTCGTCGACACCGTACTGAGAGTAATCGACTGCACACACGTCCATCAGCTGTTCAAACCCGTAGGTATCGCGAAGCGTTGTGGCGACATCGATCAGTTTCTCAGCATCGACCACCGCGGTGAGCTCACCGAGATCAGAGATCACTTCTTTAACGCCGACAACTGATTCGAGTCTGCTCGACAGTTCTTTATGTTTCGATTGATTCATCAGGCACGCGCAATAACGTTGGGTCTGCGAATTTTGTTTTGTAGCTGGATAATTCCGTACAACAACGCCTCGGCGGTCGGCGGACATCCGGGCACATAGATATCTACCGGCACAATGCGATCACAGCCGCGCACCACCGCATAGCTGTAATGGTAGTAACCACCGCCGTTAGCGCATGACCCCATAGAGATCACCCACTTCGGGTCAGGCATCTGGTCGTACACCTTGCGCAGCGCCGGTGCCATTTTATTTACCAGTGTGCCAGCCACAATCATGACGTCTGACTGACGGGGGCTAGGTCTGAACACAATGCCGAAGCGATCGAGATCGTAGCGCGCCGCACCGGCGTGCATCATTTCAACCGCACAACAGGCCAGACCGAAAGTCATTGGCCACATCGAACCGGTACGCGCCCAGTTGACGAGTTTGTCGGTTGAGGTGGTAAGAAAACCTTTATCCAGAACGGCTTCTATTCCCATTCCAGTGCTCCTTTTTTCCACTCATAAATAAACCCGATGAGCAGAATGCCGAGGAAAATCCCCATAGCCACGAAAGCGCCGATGCTTATTTCGTCGAGCACAACCGCCCACGGAAAAAGAAACGCGATTTCCAGATCAAAAATAATGAACAGAATAGCCACCAGGTAGTAGCGAACGTCAAACTTCATGCGGGAGTCTTCAAACGCCTCAAAACCGCACTCGTAAGGTGAGTTTTTTTCTGTGTTGGGCGCAGTGGGGCCGATCACGGTACCAAGCAGAAGCAACACCGCGCCAAACGCCAGCGATACGCCAAAAAATACCAGGATGGGAAAATAGTTTGCGAGCATTGGTTACCCCAGGCGGGATGGAAACTGTATGTATATGTTGAGGTGCAAATCGTACGCCGTGCCTTCCTGGCTCGTGCATAACGTTTACGTGTGATCGGAAAGACGGATCAACAATTATGGCTCCGGCGGTAGTACCTTTGCGGCTGCAACCAGTGTTAACACCGGGCCTTAATTGCTTAACTGCGAACAAGTGGTGCCGACGCCCGGACTCGAACCGGGACGGCTTGCGCCACTACCCCCTCAAGATAGCGTGTCTACCAATTCCACCACGTCGGCAATGTTGTCGCAGTCAGTCGCCTATTTTAAACCACTACGCGACAAACATCCGTTTTATTTTAATTCATTTCTCCACAATTTTGTGCGGAATCCGTAACCTCAGTTTTGTCCAGTTACTCGGTGGCAGCCGGCGCTGCAGGAATATCTGACTCGGAGGTTCCGGTGGCAGGTGTATCCGCGCCTTCAACCGCAGGCAGGTCAGACTCAACCGCTGGAGTATCAGTTTCTGCAGGGGCTTCAACTGCAGGGATATCTACGCCGTCTACCACACTGCCGAGCGTGGTGTTGCGTTGCGATGCGAGATAAAACAATAAAATGCTGGTACCGAAAAATGCCAGCGCAAACAACGTGGTCATTCTGGTCAGAAATGAACCGGACCCGCGTGAGCCGAAAACCGTGCCGGAAGCACCGCCACCGCCTCCGCTGCCAAAGGCAGCACCCGCATCGGCACCTTTACCATGCTGTATAAGCACCAGGCCAATAACCCCGAGCGCCAGAAAGACGTGAATAACAAGAGCAATAGTTTGCATTAAGGAGTTCCGTTAGGCTGTTTTGCACTGCCTGGCAGCCGCCTGGCAAATAGCAAGAAAATCTGCACTTTTAAGCGCTGCACCACCAATCAGACCACCGTCAATATCCGGCTTGGCAAACAATTCATCTGCATTGCCGGCATTGACACTGCCACCGTACAAAATTCTAACCGCTTGAGCCGCCTCGGCGTCATTGGCCGCAACCATGCCACGAATCGCTTCGTGAATTTCCTGCGCCTGCTCAGGCGTCGCGGTTTTACCGGTACCAATGGCCCACACTGGCTCATAGGCTATGACAGCATTGCTAAAAGCATCACTACCGACCAGATCAAAGGCGGCTTGCAGTTGCCTGCCAACCACATCTACTGTGGTGCCGGCTTCGCGCTCTTCAAGGCTTTCGCCAACGCAGAAAATAGGCGTTAGCCCTGCTGCCAGCACCGCCTGATGGCGTTGCGCGCAAGCTGCTTCGGTGTCGCCAAAAAGACTGCGGCGTTCTGAATGACCAATAATCACGTGTGTGCAACCATACTCGGCAAGCATGGTAGAAGAGACTTCGCCAGTGTAAGCGCCACTCTCGGCAGCCGATGCATTTTGTGCCCCGAGCTTGACCCCGGTGTTTTCAACAACAGCGGCAACATCTGAAAGATGCAATGCCACCGGGCATACAATCACTTCAACGTCTGCAACCGGGGTTGCAGTGATTTCACGGGCAAGGGAGCTGACGCTTTCCCTGGAGCCGTTAAGCTTCCAGTTTCCAGCGACGATAGGCAAACGCATGCGGTTGATTCTCTAGCCACGAATGTGACTTATCTGTACGGCGTGAGTACACGCCCAAAAGCGCGCAAGACTACCTTGCGCACCGCCAAAATGCAATCAGTGCGACTGCATCCGCTAGTGTAGACGTTTGCCGACAGTATTGAAGTTACGGTCTCGGGCTGCAGATAGCCTGGACAAATAAACCGGTTAGATAGACCGTAGCAGGACAGCCAGCTGGAATATCAGCCCAGAACCCGGCCCACGGTTTCAGCAACGCGATGACAGATCTTTTCGACATCATTTGCCACCCTGCCCTCAACCATCACTCGCACCACAGGCTCGGTACCGGAAGGTCTGAGCAGTACCCGACCGGAATCACCCAGTTCGCGCTCTGCTTCAGCGATGACGCTGGCAACCTCAGGGTTATCATTCAGGGCTTCACGATGACTCAGTGGAACATTCACCAGTACCTGCGGATAACGTGTCATACCTGCGCGCAGCGACGACAATGACTCACCAGACTCCGAGACATACGCCAGTACCTGCAATGCAGCAACAAGACCGTCTCCGGTGGTGGTGCGATCAAGGCAGATAATATGACCGGATGACTCACCACCCAGACACCAGTCGCGCTTACGCAGCTCTTCGAGCACATAGCGGTCACCCACTTTGGCGCGAACAAAGTCCACACCCAGTTCACGCAAGCCATGCTCAAGACCGAGGTTACTCATTAGCGTACCAGCCACACCGGGGACTTTCTCACCGGCATCCAGTCGTGATTTAACCAGCACGTATAACAGTTCATCACCATCAACAATTTCACCGCGGTGATCCACCATAATCAGTCTGTCAGCGTCACCGTCGAGGGCGACACCCACATCAGCACGTTCCATCAGCACGTGAGCACGCAGTAAATCAGGTGAAGTCGCGCCACAGTCACGGTTGATGTTTAAACCGTCTGGCTCGGCACCAATCGCGACAACGTCGGCGCCGAGTTCTTCAAACACACCTTTGGCGATGTGATACGCGGCACCGTTGGCGGAGTCGACAACGATTTTCATTTTGTCGAGACGCAGACCGTTGGGGAAGGTGCTTTTGCAAAATTCAATGTAACGACCGGGTGCATCGTCGATACGGGTGGCACGGCCGAGCTCTGCAGAATCGACCGTTTCCATTTCCTGTTCCATCATCGCTTCAATGGCTTCTTCAATCTCGTCTGGCAGCTTGGTGCCCTGTGCCGAGAAAAACTTAACGCCATTGTCGTAATAGGGATTGTGCGATGCACTGATCACGACACCGGCCGCCGCGCGGAAGGTGCGCGTCAAATAGGCAACTGCAGGCGTTGGCATCGGGCCAAGCAGACGGACATTGATACCCGCCGAAGATAACCCGGCTTCCAGCGCAGATTCAAAAAGATACCCGGATACTCGCGTGTCTTTACCAATGATGACGTCGCGATTACCTTGATCTGCGAGCACCTTGCCTGCAGCCCAGCCGAGCTTCATGACTGTAGCAGCCGTCATTGGTTCAGTACCGACATGGCCACGCATGCCGTCGGTTCCAAAGTACTTTCTGGCCATCTGAATTGAACTCCGCGATTGTGTTTATTGTGTGCCGGAAACGCTGTTCCGTTGCCAAAACGGCGACAAGTTACAGCGACAAGTCACTGCACTCGCAAAATCTGTGCAATCATCAGAAGCGTACCTGCAAAAAGCGCAACGGGCGCTGTGCGCCCGCTTTTTCAGGTCGGAGTTAGCTGGCTGGGTCGGGGTCGGGGTCGGCAACCGGCCCTTCAGGCTCTGTGCCATCAGTATCGGTTACGTTAGCACCCAGCCCGCCGACGGGGTTACCGCCGCCACTGCCACTGTCATCTGTCCACCCGGATGGCGGATCAGGCTCGCGACCTTCCATAATCGCATCGATTTGACCGACATCAATGGTCTCGTATTTCATCAGTGCATCCGCCATCATGTGCAGCTTGCTGAGGTTCGTCTGCAAAATATCTTCGGCTCGTTGATAGTTACGGTCAATAATTGAACGCACTTCGGTGTCGATAGATTCTTTGGTGGAGCCAGAGATTTGTTTCGGCTGGCTGGTGCTGCGGCCCAGAAACACTTCGCCCTCTTCTTCGCTGTAGGCAAGTGGCCCCAGTGAG
>CALHCI010000067.1 GCA_937931165.1 uncultured Granulosicoccaceae bacterium | reverse complement strand
CTGCAGCGGGCTGTGGGATGCGCTTGCAGCGGGCCCTACTTTGAAAAGACCAAAGTAGGCAAAGTCTTTATCGCGAATGATTGGCCCTGCGGGTGGCGCTTCTGGATGATGGATGCACCTGCTTTTATCTGTCTTTTGTTTTCATAAATCTGTCTTCTGAATTGGTGCGCCATTTTGAGTATTGCCGCTCCAACGGGCCGCGCTAATGCGCGTCCTTGCGCAGCAGCGCTAACGCCGGCATCCATGCCGCTTTTACCCGGTGGATCGTCAATACTCAAAACCGATCAACACGCTGGGTAAACGCTTTTGCGTTTTCAGTGACACGGGCTATAGGCTTTTATCGCCGAGTTGGTAGAAACATGATCAACTTGCATCAAATTCAACAAGCTGCAAAGTGTCCTTTCCAGAGGACCGGCGACAGAAATCAGAGGACAGCACCAAAATCAGCAAAATGTCAGTTTCAGACAACTCACGACTAACGTCGGATGACAGACTGACAGAAAGCCTCTGCCCGTTGCTGTCTGTCAGTTCGTAGGGTGCAGGTGAGTGGTGCGAACCGCACCATGGCTGCTCTACACACGCATCTACCGAGTATTTTGCGATTCATATAAACAACGGTGCGGCTATGGGGCGTGCTAAAAGTTAGCTAACACTTTTCTACGCCACGACCGCCATAGCGGCGTTAGAAAAACTCGACGTAAGCCCTGCTATGCGTGCGTTTTTCTACCTTGCTCTGAATGCAAGATAGAATCTATTAACCATAATAAACACCTTTAGAAACACTTGACCTTAATAGTCGCGGGGCATTAACTGCCCCGCTCAGCATCACAGCCTGGACTGGAGACAATCATTGCCCTCTTCAGCAGGCTTGCAAAAACCGACAATGCGCAGGGACTCGTCGCGGCCGATTTTCATGAGAAAATTGATTTCATCACCTTCTTTAACCTGGCTAATGTCTACATCACTCATATAGGAAAACCCCATGTTCATCGCACCCATGGTTGTGCCTTGTATAGCGCCGTGATCAATCATCATCATGTCATTGGTAAAGCCTGTCACTCTACCTGCGGCGGCAGCCATTTTATCCGGCAGGTTGTCTACGAGTTTTGCATCACTGGATTTTTCATCACCACTTGGTTCATCACCGTGGTGACCGCTGTGATCTCCGTGATTGTGTTCACCACAACCGGCGACAAGTGCAGATAATGCAACAGCTGTTAATAAATGCCTCATGATTCACTCTCTAAATTGAATTCAAATACTTATGATTATTTGCAGAAACAGGCAGCTACAGCAACGCCTGCAGGCAGGCTTCTCCATCAACAGCCGGCTTGCAAATCGCAGAGATTCGGAACGAGCCGTCTCGCCCGACTTTCATCAAAAAAGCAATCTCGTCACCTTCCTGCAGATTGCTGACATCAACACTTTTAAGAAAATTAAACCCCATGGTCATTGCACCCATGGTTGAACCCTGTATCGGGCCATGATCAATGATCAATTGTTTTTCACCGACACCTTTGACCACACCCGTGGCGGCAGCCATTTTTTCCGGCAGGTTTTCGACCAGCATGGTCTCCGCGCTGGCAAACGTGCCAGTGCTAACAGCGGCGATAACGACAAGATTTCTGAATAGTTTTTTCATGAGTGATTGCCTCTTACAGGTTTAAGTCTTATGTGACGTTGTGAATAATCATCACGCTGCCGCGCAATGTGTTTTGAAAGCTGTGATGCCGTATAAACGAAATACAGCACCGGGATAACAAACAGGGTTGATATAACGGTAGATGCCATCCCGCCGATCATCGGCAGCGCAATCCTGCGCATGACATCCGAGCCCAGCCCATCGGTGAGAAAAATAGGCGCAAGACCTGCGAATATCGTGATTGCTGTCATTAATTTTGGCCGTACCCGCATTGCCGCACCGCGACTGATGGCACCAAACAATTGATGACGGCTGACCGGTTTTGCACGACGCACTTCGCCATCGATGTAGAGCAGCATAATGACGGCGGTTTCTACTGCTATGCCACCCAGCGCAATGAATCCGACTGCAACAGCCACTGAGAAGTTGTAGCCTGCGAGGTGTATGGCCCACAAACCGCCGGCCAGCCCGAATGGCAAGCAGGCCATTACCATCAATGTGCGATCAAGTCTGCCGAAGTGCAGCATCAGCAGTACCAGTATCAATAAAACAGTGGCAGGTATGGCAATTCTCAAACGTTCGTTGGCGCGTTGCAGCTGCTCGTACTGGCCGGAGAATGTTACGGCATACCCTGGAGGCAGCGTCACTTCTTCAGCGACGACTCGCCTGGCTTCATCGACATAGCCGCCCATATCACGACCATCGATATCGACAAACACCCAGCCGGTTAACCGTGCATTCTCTGAGCGAATCATTGGCGGGCCCTCGACATACTCAATGGTGGCCAGATCACCCAGTGGAATATGCGCACCGCTCGGGGCTGGCACCAGAATATCCTTCAGATCATGTGAACTTTCCCTGAATCGGCGGTCGTATCGCAGCATGATGTTATAGCGTTCGCGGCCTTCAACCGATTGCGCCAGCTGCATTCCACCAAGTGCTGTCTGCACCACGGATTGAAAGGTACCCATATCAATGTTGTGTCGGGCCAGTGCGGTGCGATCAGGCACCAGATCAAGATATTTGCCACCCAGCACACGGTCGGCAAAGGCAGAGCGTGTACCCGGCACATCTGTTACCGCTGATTCTATTTCCCGTGCGATTCGTTCAAGCTCGGCCAGATCATCGCCTGTGACTTTGATACCAATCGGGGTGCGCACGCCGGTGGAAACCATATCCATACGGATTTTGATTGGATAGCCCCATGAGTTAACCAACCCCGGCATTTTTAGTTTGGCATCAAGTTCAGCGATGATGTCATCTACCGTCATACCAGCGCGCCACTCATCCTTTGGCTTGAGTTGAATCCAGGTTTCTATCATGGTGAGGGGCGCGGGGTCTGTTGCCGTATCTGCCCTGCCAGCCTTACCAAACACGTTGTCCACTTCCGGTACCGTTTGCATCAACCGGTTTGTCTGCCCCAGCACCTCTCGCATTTTGGTCACAGAAACGCCCGGCAAAGTCGTTGGCATGTATAACAACTCACCTTCATACAGCGCGGGCATAAACTCTTTACCGAGGCGTTGCAGCGGATAAACCAGGCTCACGGTCAGCAACACGGCCAGTAGTAAAGTGACCCACTTGGCGCGAAGTGCCACATGCAGCACCGGTTTATACAGTCCGACAAAGAAACGATTGATGGGATTGGCTTCTTCACGTTTGAAGCGACCACGCATCAAATAAAGCATCAGCACCGGAACCAATGTTACCGACAACAAAGCTGCAAACGCCATGGCATAGGTTTTGGTATAAGCGAGTGGACTGAACAATCGCAGGCTCTCGCCTGTCAGTGCGAACACGGGTAAAAAAGACACCGTGATAATCAGTAGTGAGAAAAAGATGCCCGGCCCAACTTCGGTAGCCGCAGATAAAAGCGCTGCCTGATGCTCATGGCGACTGTGCCTGCGGGGCAACTCCGATAATCTTCGGCTGGCGTTTTCCACCAGCACAATTGACGCATCGACCATCGCACCAATGGCAATTGCAATACCACCCAGTGACATAATATTGGCCGTCACTCCCTGCCACGACATAATTAAAAATGCACCCAACACCCCGAGTGGCAAAGTAATTAAAGCCACCAGGGAAGAACGCACATGCAACAGAAAAATAAACACCACCAGTGACACGGCAATGCCTTCTTCTACCAGTTTGTGCATCAGATACTTAACGGAGCCTTTTATCAACGGCGCACGATCATAAACAGTTTCTATCTCGACGCCGGGTGGCAAACCGTTTTTAAGATCATTAAGCTTATCTTTGACTCTCTCAATCACGCGCAATGCGTTTTCACCATCACGCATTACCACAATACCGGCCACGGTTTCACCTTCACCGTTAAGATCCACCACACCGCGACGCAGCGCCGGGCCTTCAACGATTCGCGCGACATCCCGCAATAATACCGGTGTGCCGTCTGCTGCCTTTACCACGACTGCTTCAAGGTCGGCGCGTTCACTGATGTAGCCCGATGACCGGATCACGTATTCCGACTCAGCCTGCTCCAGTACCCGGCCTCCCACTTCCGATGATGCCTGTTTAACGGCATCGCGTATTCGTGCAATGGTCACATCGAAGCTGCGCAGTTTATCGGGGTCGATTAACACCTGATACTCGCGCACGAATCCACCGACCGATGCCACCTCTGCCACGCCTTCTACACCGGCAAGTTCAAGTGATAAGAACCAGTCTTGTATTGAACGCAGTTCGGCAAGATCGGTACTGCCGGTGCGATCCACCAGGGCATACTGATACACCCATCCAACACCGGTGGCGTCCGGCCCTATTTGCGGTGTTGCAGCCTCCGGTAATTGTGAACCGAGACTCGATAAGGCTTCCAACACTCTGGAACGCGCCCAGTACAAATCCACATCATCTTCAAAGATGACATACACAAAGCTGGTGCCGAACATGGAACTGCCGCGAACATCTTTGGTGCGTGGTAGCCCAAGCAGCGTAGTAGACAGAGGGTAAGTCACCAGATCTTCTACAATCTGCGGGCTTTGACCGGCAAAGTCGGTCCGGATAATCACCTGTGTGTCAGTTAAATCCGGCACCGCATCAAGAGGTGTATTAAACACGGCTATAGTGCCACTGACGGTCAGCGCCAACGTCAGTATGAGTACGATCAGCTGGTTTTTTACCGACCATCGAATCACAGAGGCAATCCATGAAGTAGAGGGATCATGTGAGGTCAGTGCATTGTCTTCTGAGTCAACCACTGCTACTGATCTCCATCCATCATGGCTGTTTCATGTTGCATCCCTGCCATTGGATCTGGCCATGGGATTTGCGTGGCGCTGCCATCACCATAGGGATTGATCGGATCATCACCTTCCTGAATCCATGCCCGACCGCTGGCATCATCCTTAAAAAACGCCACACCTGCGTCACGGTAGCGAATGGGGGCGCCTTGCAGAAACCACTGCTCCATAGCACCAACGAGTTCGGCAAGTACTTTTGCCAACTCATCGCCTTCAGGATTTTGCTTGGCATTGCGCAAAGCCTCGGAAGCGCCTTCGATAATGGGCACGAGACGGGTGTTATCAAATTGCGCAATCAAACCCTCGCCATACTGCAACGCCGGATCTACGTAATAGACATCGATCTCGTAGCCATCAATCAGTGCTTCGTGGAAGTACAACGCCATATCGGTGAAATGATCAATACCGGCCAGAGTGGTTGCATCGACCGGTAACTCCTGCAAGGGTGTGTCCGGTGTGGCATCAATCTTATTTGGCGCTTCAAATTTAGAGAATCCCTCGCGCAAGTTGACTTCACTGTCGAGCATAAATTGTCCACTCGACACCACTTGTTCTCCTTCTTCAAGACCACCGGTTACCTGCGTAAACTGCGAAGCATTGATTCCGACATCGATCTGTTTGGCTTTAAAGCGACCTTCACCAAGCGACACAATGACATGCGCACCAAGTGAGCTGTACAACACTGACTCGGTTGGAATAACCAGTAGCGAATCACTTTGTAACGCAACGTCAATATCGGCGTAAGCACCAGGGCGTAATGCACCTGAAGCGTTATCGACTTCAATTCTGACTCTGGCCGTTCTGGTGGCAGTATCGATGGTCGGGTAGATGTAGTCCAACACGCCTGCAGGATCGATATCGGGTGCGCTGGGGAATTTCAAGCTGACCGATTGTCCGGTTTTGATCAACGGCAGATCACGTTCCGCTATTGATGCAATTACCCAGACACCATCGTAAGACTGCAGACGCAAAATTTCTGATCCGGGTTTGATGTAGTCACCTTCACGCACCAGGAGTTTCGCGACTGTGCCACCGGTTTCTGCATACACAGGCACACGCTCTACTACCTGACCGCTGTGAGAGATGCTATGAATGATGCTGTTTTGCATGCCCAGTGAGCGCAGGCGCTGCTTGACTGCATCAATGCGCTTTTGATTACCGATACGCATCGAATTGATATAGTCTTTTTGCGCTGCGATTAAGTTCGGGCTATACACACGGAACAACAGATCACCGCGGTTAACAGTATCTCCCTCTGCATTGACCGACAAACCCTCTATCCAACCTTCAAACTTGGAGACTGATACGTTCTCAAGTCGTTCGTTGGTTTCAACGGTACCAAACAAACGCAGGGATTCGTTTATTTGCTCACGTGCCACAGTTGTTGTTCGAATGCCCATAGTTTGTATCATCTCAGGTGATACAGCGACTTCTGTGACACCACTATTGCCGCCGCTTGAAGATGCCGGCACCAGATCCATTCCGCAGATAGGACATATTCCCGCAGGATCAGTGGCAAGAAAGTGCGGATGCATGGGGCAGGTATACTGTGCGCTTCCTTCTTCAATGGTTTGCAATTGACTGCCTGCATCCGGCTGCTCCGTTTGCGCATAACTGCTTGCAGTAGCCAGATGCCATGCAATAGCGCCAACCGCCAGCACCTTCAGTGTTGATTTCGCAGGATGCTTACAACAGTGTTTTTTGATGTGAAGACTATTCATGATTTTGACTATTCTTTTCTATGAGCAGTGAATTGATACGCGCCGCGTAAATATCCACTGTCGATTTTTCAGCAATGATGTCTGCACGCAGCCTAAGCAGGGCGATATCCCCATCGACAATCGGTGCAAAATAGCCAATACCGGCTTCGTAGCTGATCGTTTGCGAATCTATTTTGTCCTGTATTGCGCCGGCTTGCTGTTGCAGCAAATTGATATTCTCTACGGCTGCCTGCAAACGTGCGTTAAAAGCGTTGTACTTTGCAACGGCTTCGCGCTGTGCCAGCAACAGGCTTTGGCGCGCAGCTTCAACGGACATCTCGGCTGCACGCTGTTCCGGTGCCTGGCTTTGTTGGTACCACAGCGGTGCGCTAAAAAATACCTGGCCCGATACCCAGTCATCACCTTTGAAGTTGTCACCTGCTTCTCTTTGTTGATAGGTCAGTTGCACACCCCAGCGTTTAAAGCTCAAGGCTTCGGCTATTGCCAAAGACTCTCTAACGCTGTTAAGTTCTGCCTGTGCAATACGTACTGCGTGAAATTGTTCGTATTCACCAGACCAGTGATGAGCGGATACTGCAGGTACGAAAAGTGACGGTATTTCACCAGTCAGTGCGATCAGTTTAGCGTCATGCTCAAGAATTTTTGCGTTGAGGTTATTGATCAGGCCCGATACGCGTGCGCGTTCAGCATCGATCTCCGGCAAACGAAAAACGGACGGATTCCCCGCTTCAATTTCACTTTCTACCACCTCAGTCAGGCGCTCATATTTCTGAAGGCGATCACGGGCAAGGCCGATCTGCTGATTAATGCGACGCTTCTCAATCAGATGTTCGATGACCTCTGCGACCAGCGACTCGCGCTTCGCAATCAACATCAGATCGATAGCATCAGACTGCGCCAACGCCTGATCTGCTCTGGCCGCGCGACCCTTGCGACTGGGGAACTCCTGTCGAATACCAATGAGTTTACTGGTGGGCAGAAACTCATCAAACGAAGGGCTCGAAATAGAAATATTATTGATACCCAGTGACACCGTGGGATCTGGCAAAGCAAGATTGGCCTGACCACGCTCCAACAAAGCCAGCTTTTCACTTTCAAGAGCGAGTAAAGCGGGATGATTGATCAGTAACTTATTTATCGAATCAACCAAACGCTGATCGACGGATAGATTTATAGCTAACCCACTTTCACTTGACGCGCCAGAGACCGGTGTAGCAGAGCTATTCGCACTAGTACTACCCGTTGCTTGCAGGACATTTTCCGTCCAGCTAACTTCAGCAGCTATAGTCGTTGGCGCAACGGTGGCAGCCTGCGCAACACAGACTGCAATGAATATAGCTCGCATCGACAGCATGGGTCGACACAGCACAAATGATTGGCCAATCCATCCGAGCACAGCAACTCGGTGGATTCTGAGCATTTTGCTCATGGATAAACTCCACATCAGGCGTAGGCCTGAAGCAATTACATTGAGAAACCCGGCGTTACAAGCAGACGCTAATGGCTTATAAACGCGTCACAACCGGATTAGACAAGCACAGCAAAGTTGCTACACACAGAATCACTGCATGCAATGCCGTGCAGATATTGCTAGTGGAGGTTTTTGGGGGGTTTGTAGGGGCCGGAAATCGCGGTGGATTGCGCCGCTTGGTAGGCGCGTGGGACGTAGCTAACCCCAAAAAGTGAGGGAATTAGTAGCTGGTTACCAGTCAATGCACCGCTTGTACAGCTTGCGGCACATTCAGCAATACAGGATGCATCGTCCATACAACAATCACTGTCTGCCATTGTTGACATTTTCATGTGATCTGCATGATCTGAGTGGTCACCTCCAATGGAAGTCATATCCATTAAAGCTGACCCATGCATGCTATGGGAGGAATGCGATTCCGTTTCTGCGTGATCAACCGACGCCATCCCAATAGCACCAGCC
>CALHCI010000066.1 GCA_937931165.1 uncultured Granulosicoccaceae bacterium | reverse complement strand
CACGTCCACACGGTTGCGCAGCTTAGGCAGGCTTTGGCGCATAAGCGCTACACCAGGCCTCGGCTGGTACAAGATTCGCCGGAAAAATGGAACATTTACCTTTTTCGTCATCAGCGGCAGCGTACAACAAACACCCGTCGCATCGTTTGCCTTCATCCGGTGTCACTGCGGCGTACTGCAGTTGTTTAGCAGTCGCTGACTCTGGATCAACCAGCGGTAAATCCTCTGCTTGTGAGGGCAATTGCGCGATCAATACCGATGCAGGTATCGCAGCAATACCAGTGCCGAGTAACTTGTTAAATTGCCTGCGTGTGATTTTGGACATTTCGTTTCTCTGAGTTGATTAATACCCACTTCTACGACTGTTTATTTAAATAGGATCATCGATATTCGGTGGCGTCCAGTTGCTTGACTATACAAAGCAAATTAGCTGTATTTATTGTCTACTCTACAAGCGTTCACCAGATACCAACGGCATTCAAAGACTTGCACCAACAACCTGCAACACCAGCACTCTGTAGATAGATGCAAGATGCCACTTGCGCGGTTTTATTCGCAGTTTATTAGGATGAATATCGTCTTTTTCTGCCCTTTCACCAGTTAGCATTGAGTAGCATTGTCAAAGACGCAATGGACTCCACCACCGAAAAGGGAACCTACTGCGTCTACCGGGCAACAGACCCGTCACTGATCATGGAGCACGCGAATACGTTAAAGGTTCCGGCCAACCCGACTGAAGTAGAGCACCTGGTAAGAAATTTCGAATTTTAGTACGGGTTAAAAATACATCATTGATAGCGCGGTGCCGGAACTCACAGCACCGCATTGCCAATTGACCCCGGGCACACCCGTGTACCCTGCCCGCTTTGGTTAACGACTACCCTTTAGTAAGTCATACATAACGTACTACTCACTATTTTTTCTGTCACCAGGGCAGTCGTATAAGCAAAGACCCAAGCGCAGCACGACCTGAAATCAAATCCGACAGGACCCAACTCCATCCCACCCCCATCCATCACCAACCGGATCAGTATCCACACACACGCCCGGTGAGCCGACACGACAACTACCCGTACCGTCCCAACCCCAGCCATCACCAATCGGATCGGTATCGATACATTCTATTTTGCAGCTTTCGGTGCCATCCCATCCCCAGCCGTCACCAACAGGATCTGTGTCTATACATCGCGGTGGTGGTGCGACTATGCGACAGCTTTCTGTGCCGTCCCAGCCCCAGCCATCACCGACGGGATCAGTATCGATACATGCCACACGGCAACTGCCGGTGCCATCCCAACCCCAGCCATCCCCATCAGTGTCGATACACTGGCTAATAGTACTTAACAAACAGTTTTGCGAAGCACCACCACCTTCGAGGCAGGCATGACCAATGACAGACATGTCGTACCACTGGGTATCTGCACCTTCCTGCGACGCCCAGCCAAATTTGTTCTCACGCAGATCACCGTCCTGATCATCATTGACATGGAGTTCAAACCCGAACTCACCGGCACCAAGACTTAACGATGATTTTTCGAGCCGGACTTCATAAACGTACTGCTCTTGCTCTGCATCATAGAGGCGTACATAGTCCACATTGATATTGCGATCTGTAATGCCGGCTCTTTCACCGTTATTACGCAAAATAACCTGCGTATCGTCACTATCGTAGCGAGTGTTGCGTTGATAACCGCCATCAAAGAAAAGCTCAATACTGTCATCCTGATACAACACATCAGAATCATTGACGGGGGTGTTATCCGGTACGGTAACAGCGATGTATAAATAGGCATTATCATGTGCGATTGCCCAGCTGGCAGAACGCAGCGGGTCCAGACCAAACACGGTAACACCGGTTTTAAGATCGTTGCCACTGGTATCAGTATGGCTTGCGTTTTGCCATACGGCATCGTCAAGCACGCCATCTATCTGAATTGGCGCATCAATAGAATTGACTATCACCGAACGGCTGCCAGTGACATCAAGATCGGGATCAACCAGACAGGTTTCGATACCGTCCCAGCCAAAACCGTCGTTACGCGGTGGGGTGTCGATACAGACACCGGCTACCGGTATAGCAACTGTGCCTGAAGGCACAAAGTACCCGTCCGGGTCAGGAAAACTGCGGCACAGATCGAAAGAGATATTGCTTGTCCAGCTGCGCACGGCATTAAAGCGTGTGTTTGCTTCATCGACAATCTGGATATAGCTGCTTCTTGCCAGCGGCGCCGGCCCGAAGTAACGACCACTGTCTACAGACCAGTCAAACTCTTCTACGCTGGTACCCGGCGCGTCATTCTCTTCACTGACAGCAACGTAAGTAGCAACCTGCACTGTACCGCGAGAATCTTCACCGTCGGCGAGTTCGTGTTGATACCTGCGGACAATGCTGTTGTCAGCCTTATAGTATCGGTTGTCACTGCTCCAGTGGTGCGGCACGCACTCTACCACCTGACCAATAAATTCCTGAGGTTTCCAGAAAGCCTGCACCAGATTTACCGGAATACCAGTCTGTACATTGGTGTACTCCGGTTTCACCTCTGTTGTATCAAGTGGCACAACCAGCGTTCTGCAGGAACCCTCGCCATTCCAGCCAAAGCCGTCACCGTCGGTATCGATACACAACCCCTCAGGGTCAACTTCCGGCAGACCGGACAAGTCAAGTGATGAAGTGTTGTCTGACAAATCGTGCTCAAAACTATTGTCTGTATTCACTGAAACTTCTACGTTGCCGGTCGCATTGCCATTAATCGGAAACTGTATGTCCACCGTTTCATCGGCGGCTAGTAGTGGAATACTGCAAATAATCTGACTGCCACTGAGTGCACAGTTAGCAGGCATGCCATCAGCAAGGTTATTAGTTCTGTCAATCACCAGAGTAACATCAGTAACCTGCTCATTTTGATTGTTATTGGACACCTGCACCACCATGGTTCTTTCGAGCAGTAACGCATTGACTGCAAGTTCTACCACTGCCAGGTAACAATCCCGCCATTCCATTACCGCACGCATACTGTCGATGCTACAGCTTGAGAATTCTCTGGAATCATTAATACTGGGATACATAATACGCCGTGGTCCATTTTCGCAACCATTAACCGTATCGTGCCGCGAGCCGAGGTTATGCCCAAGCTCATGTGCCATTAACTGCGAACTGAGCGGGTAGCCCAGAGAGATACCCACATCAAGCCCGGTTGTAGAACACACCGTGCTGACATAAGCCCTGCCAATCACGTTACCAAAGCGCGGGGCGTGACTGAACAAATGTACCAGACCAAGATCAGGGCTAAGCTCCGGTACCGATTGACGGAATGTTCTAAATCGAGATAACTGCTCCGATGAGGCGCCCTCGGCATTAGAGAAATCTTCATCAACGGTTTGCACCACCGCATCAACTTTAAGCGCAAGCTGTAGATTCTCTCGCATGATGCCATCAGTAGCGTTGACCACACTGAGTGCGTGCGCCACACCCTGACCACCGTATTGCGCATCGTAGTAATGATCGACCACCACACCAATCCGCAGCACCTGGTTAAAGCTCTCACCATCAGCATCCAGGCCGGCTACTTCGCCAAGCGAATCGTAAGCCAGCGCAGAACGATCCGTCAGGCTATTGCGCAGATCCTTACCGGCAAACGATGGAAACGGCTCACTGTAGTTTGAAAGCGTAAGGTAGACTCCCTTGTGCTTGACCATGCCATACAAGTAACTGCCATTAACCGCAATACGCGCCCAGGCCAACGGCTCACCAGCAACATGCCCCTCATAAAACTGCAGATTGCTGCCATTAGATTTTAGCCATTCGGTGTCATTGCCAAACACAGCCGGTTTCAAACGCAATACAAACTTTTCTGTCGTGGTGGCTATTGTCGCGGTCACATACTCACTATCAGCCGTACTTTCGATCAATGAAAACTGATTTACCGGCAACCACTGCTCTTCACTTCCGTAAACGCAAGAAGAAACAAAAAGAACAAACAATAATACACTGCGCATTGCTTTCACTTCATATTAAGAGACTGGGAAATAGTAACATATAGTTTACAGCGTACAACCGACGCGCCATTGCTCAGGCATAATTTCAGTCTCTGATGTTCCACTGCCACACGCCTTTCCTGCCATTGACTAACTGAGCGGTTATCAACCGGGAACTGCTGCAATAGCGCAGCCATGGGTGCGGCCCGCTCAGGTACCGGAAAAATTCTAAACCAGTGTCAACAGGTTAAAAAATGAAAAACCGTAATATTCTTGCACGCAGATTAACTACTGACTCGGATGTCTGTTCAAAACTGTAGGTGACTTGTCTTAGCGTTACCCCGGCGGCATCAATATCGGTACGCCTGATGTTATTGCCATTGCTGTCATAGTCATAGTTTTCAACAGCATTACCTACATTCTCAGCCTCTACTGATATCAATTGCCCGGCATCATTAAATTGATACGACCGTCGAAACTCGGAATCGACCGTTCCATCATTAGCGTAATACGTTTCTGTAGAACCGGAGATACTGCCGGCTGTGTTGTGAGAAAAGGTAATCCGCCGATTAGCTGTACCGGTATCTCCTCGCACATACTCACGACTGCCAAGGACATTGTTATCGGTATAGTCGAAGTTTAAACGCTCGCCGTTTGATGATTCGCGAGAGGAGATCAGTCCG
>CALHCI010000065.1 GCA_937931165.1 uncultured Granulosicoccaceae bacterium | reverse complement strand
GCATCGTGACCGGTCATTCCGTTTGAACGTGACCGGGGATTCCGGCGCAACGTGACCGAGCATTCCGCTCGAACGTGACCGTTTTTTTGCTGTAGCGCGGAATGAGCGGTCATCATCCCGGAACCGGCGGTCACGACTCCGGAAATTCTTCTAACACACTGGAATTCCTAACCATTTTACCGGTTAGTCTGCGTCCCTTTGACTCACACGGGACACAGCGTGCCGGCCAACAGGATTCCAATGAAAAAACTCATCGAAATACTCCGCCTCAAGCATGAGGCACAACTCTCTAATCAACGTATTGCTGCCGCTTGCGGACTGTCCAAGGGTGTCGTATACAAGTACCTCGCACTGGCTAAAGCCAAGGGTGTTCTCTGGCCTCTGCCACCGGACATGGATGAGCAGAAGCTTGAAGCATTGCTCTATCCGCCCAAACTACCGTCGGGGCAATTCGTCCAGCCTGACTTCCAGATAATGCATGTCGAGTTACGCCGCAAAGGCGTCACTCTGCAACTGCTATGGTCCGAGTATGTAGCGCTGCACGAGGAGCGTGCGTATCGCTACTCACAGTACTGCGTACACTACCGGCGTTGGACAAAGAAACAAAAACGCAGCATGCGCCAAACACACCGTGCCGGTGAAAAGCTATTTATCGACTACAGCGGTGCGACGATGCCGGTCATTAATCGCAGCACCGGTGAAGTGCGACAAGCAGAGATATTTGTCGCTACCCTCGGCGCTTCCAGTTACACCTTTGCCGAGGCAACCTGGACACAAACCTTACCTGACTGGATTGCTTCACACACGCGCGCCTTTGCGTTCTTCGATGGAGTCCCTGAGTTGTTAATACCCGACAATCTTAAGTCGGCAGTGACCAAAGCAGATCGCTATCACCCGAAGATCAATACCACTTACGCCGAGATGGCCACCCATTACGCCACCGCCGTGATGCCTACAAGAGCCTACAAACCCAAAGATAAAGCCAAAGTAGAATTCTCTGTGCAACTGGTGCAACGCTGGATACTGGCAGCACTTCGACACCTTCAATTCTTCTCTTTGGTTGAGTTGAATATGGCGATTAAAAAGTTACTGGTGCAGTTGAATGAACGCCACTTCCAGGGCTGTGATTACAGCCGGAAAGACTTGTTTGTTTCCCTCGATCAGCCAGCACTGCTGCCACTCCCCCAAGCGCATTATGAATACGCACAGTGGCGCTATGTCAAACCCGGTATCGATTATCACGTTCAGATCGATAAGCGCTACTACAGTGTGCCTCATCAGCTGGTTGGTGTTCGATTAGACGCACGTATCACCGCTAAAGCCATCGAGGTCTTCCACAAAGGTAAACGTGTCGCCACTCATGTACGTTTACACAAAGAACGGTTTTCAACCCACAATATTCACATGCCAGAGGCACATCAGGCGCAATCCAACTGGTCCATGCAGCGATTTATCAACTGGGCCAGTAACGACTTTGGACCCTCTACCGTGCAAGTCGTAGAGCACCAGTTCTCAACACGTCATCACCCCGAGCAAGCCTACCGTGCCTGTCTCGGGTTGTTACACCTCGGCCGAAGCTATGAGCCTGACAGGGTAGAGGCCGCTTGTCAGAGAGCGCTGCAGAACCAATCACCGAACTATCACAGCATTGCCTCAATCTTAAAGCGCTCACTCGACAAGACGCCGTTGCCAGAAGATGAAGATGATCAACTCGAATTGCCGCTGCACGATAACGTTCGCGGTAAACGCTACTACCACTGAGGAGATGTCACCATGCTAAACCAACAAACGATTGATCAGCTGCGTCAACTGAAACTCTTTGGTCTGCTCGAAGCGCTGGAAGAGCAAATCGCTTTACCGGCAACACATGAACTGGCGTTCGAACAGCGTCTGGCGTTGCTGGTAGAGCGCGAGACACTGCATCGGGAGAACCGGCGCCTGGAACGACTGTTGAGGGCTGCCAAGCTGCGCGAGCAAGCGTGTGCTGAAGATATTAACTATCGACACCCACGCGGATTGGAAAAACCAAAAATGGCACAGTTGCTCAGCGGTGACTGGGTGGTGCATTCACAAAATCTGTTTATCACCGGACCGACGGGCACAGGGAAAACGTGGCTTGCCTGTGCACTGGGTAATCAAATGTGCCGCCATGGTCGCAGCGTCAGATACTTTCGTCTCGCCAAGTTATTCGAACAACTGAGAATGGCACACGGTGATGGTAGTTACTCTCGACTGATGAATCAGTTGCTGCGGGTTGAGTTACTTATTATCGACGATTGGGGGCTGCAGGCGATCAACCAGACACAGCGCCACGACTTGATGGAGTTGATCGAAGATCGTCATGGACGGCGCTCCACGCTCATCACCAGCCAGTTGGCCATCAAACACTGGCACGACTACATCGGTGAACCGACGGTTGCCGATGCGGTTCTTGATCGTCTGCTGCAGGGCGCTCATCGTCTCGAGTTCGAAGGCGACTCTATGCGCCGGATTGATCCTGCGCACGCGTAGTCACGAGAGTAAATAAAGTCGTAACCGGTGCCGGTGGATCACATGTCCGCCGGCACTTTCAAAAGCAATCCCAGCTAGTCCATCAAACAACTTACGCTTGACTCATCGTGACCGCCCGCGTTAGTTTTTTAACTCCAGTGAGTTGGCTAGAAAAAACCGGTCACGTTCGC
>CALHCI010000064.1 GCA_937931165.1 uncultured Granulosicoccaceae bacterium | reverse complement strand
ACAATTGCCTGTTTGTAGAAACCATTGCCGAATGCATTAGCAGCGGTTTCCGACCGTGTAAAAGATGTAAACCACTGGCGCCCGAAGCAACTGCCGATAGCACTATTCAGTTGTTACTGAAAAAACTCAACGCGAACCCCGACAAGCGCTGGTGCGAAAACGATATTGTTCAACTAGGGCTTGACCCGACCACCGTTAGACGCACATTTAAACGACAGTACGGCATCACTTTTCTGGAAATGGCCAGGCAAACCCGTTTACGCAATGGCATGGCAGAGCTTGCCAATGGTAACCGTGTGATTGATGCTCAAAACAGCGCCGACTATTCGTCTCCCAGCGCGTTCAGAGCAGCGTTCACCAAACTCATCGGACTGAAGCCCGGCGACTTCAGTGACAGTGCACCACTTAAGGCGAGCTGGATCGATACATCTCTTGGCGCAATGATTATCGTTTGCGATGAGCAAGAATTACATCTGCTGGAATTTACAGACCGCAAGGCACTGCCAACAGAACTAAAAAAACTTCGTGACGTATATAGTCATACGCCAGCCCCACTCGGATTTGGCGAAACGGCAATTACCGAACTGGTCAGAAAAGAACTCAATGATTTTTTTGCATTACGCAGCGCTGTCTTTACCGTGCAAGTGGCCATGCACTGCACACCATTTACCAAAAAGGTATGGCACGCCTTGCAAAAGATCCCTGCCGGGGAAACCCGCAGTTACAGCGATGTTGCCCGCACCGTAGGCAAACCTGCCGCTGTACGTGCAGTCGCCAGAGCAAACGGTGCCAACCCGATAGCGATTATTGTTCCGTGCCACCGCGTTATCGGTGCTGATGGTTCGTTAACGGGTTACGGTGGCGGACTATGGCGCAAACAAAAACTGATTGAGCTTGAGCATCACTATGCAAAGAACGGCTAAAATCCTGCCAGCGCGGGACACCCGACAATCCACTCATCGGGCATCACGCTAATCAGGATCAGTTTGTTTGAGATGGCTCCGGTCATACCAGACACCGCAGAACCTACGGGATCTGGACGCCCCGGGAATCAGTAATAATAGTATTTGCCCTGTCAGGCGTCTGGTCGAATACCAGTCTTTTTTTCTGGCCGATGACACCACCGGGTACTCAGTGATAATTTCAACAGTCTGCCTATGTTGCTTCGCATACTTTCTTAGCGCCTTAGACAGATATAACTCTTCGGCCACAAATTGCCTTTCATCAAACCCGCCAACCGCCTCAAACGCCTCTCTGGTACAAAATATAAAGCAGCCTGCTGCAGTGCTCGAGCGCACTGACCACCAGTTCCAGAATCGCACCAGTAACGCTGCAAAACCGGTAAGTTTCTGATCAAAAGAGACGGCTGCACCACCCGCAACAACGCGCCCGTCAGCCAGCGCGGTCAGTGCAGCATTTAGTAGCCCGGGTGAGATGATAGTGTCAGCATCAACAAACAATAACCAATCGCTGACTGCGGCACGCGCTCCGGTGTTTCTGGCTTTTGCAATCTGATTTACCGGTTCAAATACAACCGTTGCCCCTGAGGCTTTGGCCTTTTCTGCGGTGTTATCTGTTGAGTTATTGTCGACGACAATAACTTCTCCGGTGAATGCTTGTGCCTCACAGGCCAGCTTAATTGCCGCCAGTGTTTTCCTGATTTCGAGAGATTCGTTCCAGGCCGGGACAATGACGGCAAATGAATGTTTGCTAATCTTGAGGCTATCCTACCGTTGGCTTGTGCATCAATAACGAACCCGTTATTTGTCGGTTACCCGGGGCATACAGCTTACCTGATTAGTCTGATCCCACCCCCAGCCATTGTTCAGATGCGCCTGCCCATAGTCACAAGTATCGATACCTGACAGTCCCTGTGGATTGACAACAACTAACGGATCGATTGTGCCTGCAGTGGTGATGCCAGTGGTGATGCCAGTGGTGATGCCAGAGGCAATACCAGATGTAATGCCGGTGGCAATGCCAGAACCAATACCAGACGTAATACCGGTGCTAGCACCAGAATTAATACCGGGGTTTATACCTGCAGCATTGGTAACGCCATCGATTTCCACCGCAACAGCATTGCTCGCAAAGATGCCCTGACACTGACTTCGCTTTGCAAGCCTTGCAAAATAAGTCGACTCCGTCAGTGTCGGCGGTGCAAACCACGCATTGACCTCGCCCGGGATCGTTTCCCACTCAGTGGCTGGCCGGCTATTTAATCCTTTGGGAGACTGCACCCACTGATACTCAATATCACCATCGAGCCCGCCCCACGCATCCTGCATTGAGTGAATGGTTTGAGGCACTTCGCCTGACAGTACTTTTTGATCAGTTGAAATGGTACCGGCTGAAGTCACGTTTTCACAAAACTCGATAGGTGCAGCCGCCGGCACATAGGCAGGGTCAGGAGCAAAGTGAACCATCTCGGCAACTGACGGCGTGCCGTTCGTGTCCAGTGCAAATAACAGGTAATAGCCAGGTGTTGCGATTGTCGGGGAGTCCGGCAGCTGCGCTGTCACTAACTGGTCTGTTACCGACGTTACATCCAGCTCTATAAACCGCTGCTCACTATTAAATGAATGAGTCACCGCACCCGTCTTGACAAGGGTGACTCGATCGATGTCGTTGGCCGACAAATTGGTGATGGCAATACTTTCACCATAGTTCATTTCATTGCTGGATAATTGTATAACCGGGCGTGCGGCCGGTTGATCACCGTTGAACAGATACGGTGGTGAAAAAATCTGTGCATTGCGGTTAATCATCGGGCCCGGCTCACCGCCACCGCCAGTTAACACAGTGGCATCCGGCAGTAGAATCGCAAACGCATGATAGAGTCTGGGAATATCTTCAGCGGCCATCAATGACCATTGATTCGTTTGAACATCCAGTAGCTCCGGGGTAAGCACCGGACCGTTGCCTTCCAGACTGTTGTTCAGATGTGACCCACCGGTGACTAACACATTTCCATCAGGCAGCAACGTGGTATCCGCCCAGTGCCTTGCGTAATTAAGTGAAGGGGCATCGGTCACCACCGGCCAATCACCTGTAGCATCTACAAACGAAGCGGTATTAGTTGCAGGGCTTCCGCGTACATTACCTTCCGAACCACCACCGAGCTGTAAGATCTTACCCGGTTGGTACATCACTGCGGTTGAAGTTTCAAAGGTATGGTCGTGTGCAAATCGGCCCGCAGAAACAATATCGCCATCGTTCTGGTAGTCAACATAAAACATTGAAGTACCGGAAATACCAAACGCCAGGCCGTTGGGTAATATCCAGCTTCTCGGGTACCACCACTTGAAACCGCCATAGGCGTATTCACTGGTAGCACCGTTAAGCGTGCGCCAGCCACTGCCGGTGTTAAATACCTCCGGGGTAAGCACGGGTACGTTAGGGTCATCATGGGCACGACCACCCTGAGCGAGTATCTCTCCGTTGGGCAGTGTAATAGTAGTTGGATACCAGCGCGCGTACTCCATCGTCATGCCAGCATCTGTCAGAGAACTGTCCTGATCATCAAAGATGGTGGTATTAGGATTACCGGGGTTACCCCCTCCCAACTGATCACCGCCGGTCATTAACACCTTTGCAGAGTCAGGAAGGACTATTTGCGAAGAACAAAAAAGATCGGTGCCGGTTCCGTTGCCCAGCAACGTGCGCGAAAACGTCTCCGTTCCCATGCCGATGTACCAGACGCTGTATTCGACCCCACCACCCTGACCATAGGTGAGCAACGTGTTTCCGGGGGTAAGAACGGCATGAATGGGGTTGATGTTCCAGTCCAGAACCGGCCCCCAACTACCCGCTTGATCATTGGCGTGCGCAGCCGGTGTAAATTGCACAGCTGCTACCACCGCACTAACACCGAAAAGCTTCACAATTTCCTGTCTGCTTTTCTTCATTTTCATCTCCAAACTACTTACGTCTTCGCCTACTCAGATACTATCTAACGTATAGCATGACGAATTGCCCTCTCATCGTTCACGGAGTCTACCCCAGAATGATCGGGGTGAGTGAATGATCATCAAACAACCCGGAGATTCCCATGGAATAGCGATGATATGTATCAGTTTCTATACAAACACAACGCTGACATCATAGGATTAGTGACAGAAAGACTGGCACATTGTTCACGGAACCTGCCAGTCTACATTGACACTCCAACCCGACAGTTAAGTGCTGCTTCTTAGAATATTCTCCATTTTCTTTCCCTTTGCCAATTCATCCACAAGTTTGTCGAGATACCTCACCTGACGAGTCAGCGGGTTTTCAATTTCTTCTACCCGATATCCGCAGATAACGCCTTTAATCAGTGCTGCATCTGGATTTATCTTTGCCTTTTTAAAGAACTGACTGAAAGTCACTTCATCAGTAATATGTTTTGCGATCTGCTTGTCGGTAAAGCCGGTTAACCAGTGAATTACCTGATGTAACTCTTCAACTGACCTGTGTTTCTTTTCTACTTTGGTTACATAGTGTGGATACACTGATGCAAACGTCATGTTGGCAATTAATTCATCATGATGGCTGGTATCTTTCACATTTTTTCCCCTGAATCGATTCTATGCAGCTAGCAGTTGGCCACCCATGATTGGTGACGATCATTGGTGCAACGATAAAACACCACCATCCGGCTCCAGCAAATCTTCAAAAAACCACGCCGCCAACTCATGGCGACCACTCAACCCCGCCTTGCGATAGATACTTGTCGCTTGTTGTCTTACCGTTTTTTCACGCGTCTCACGCATCGCCGCTACTTCTCGAAACGAAAGCCCCTTCAACAGGCTAATCACAATTTCCTGTTCACTTTCAGTCAGCTCCCAGGCATTAAACTGTTTTTGCATAACCTCGCGATACTGACGCCCGATATTGCGACTGCGCTCGTCAATGTGTTGCAGCTTGCCGCGTGCATCATTTAGCTGCATCTGTAAATCTGCGACAGCGCGGCGATTGCGCACCATCTCGGCCAGTAAGCCAAACGCCACCAGCAGTGCGACAAAAAACAGCGCCAGATCATCCAGCATATCGACAAGGGGTTCTCCCTTACGCATCTCACCGACAATTTCAACACTGGAAATCATCAGCGCAAGGCCGGTTAACAGTACCAACAATGTTCGGGTTGGTGAATTGGTCAACGCACGCAATTCACTCAGATAATTGTTGGAAAACATTGGTATTTCAACCCTTTGAAGAAGTTGTAGGACATTTGTACCACAGCCGGTACAGACGTTTGCCGGACGAGCTCAACGGACTTTTCAGACAACTGCCCGATGGCAAACCATAGTCTCTGTAACGATGATTTAAGCATACCGGCTAATTGCCAAACCATGAGTCCGGGCGGTATTGCAATGCCACAACCAATGGCAACAAACACCAAAATTGCAGGCAAGGGTATCCCGGATACCCCTGACCAAATATTACCGCCAGGCTCCTCGCTATCTCAACAACCCCTGGAGTCAAAAAATGATAACCACAGGTGTCATTCAAACACAGCATAATCACCGCGCACGCATCAAGGTGATCGGGCTACTAACGTTACTGCTCAGCGGCTGCGAAAACTTCACCCCGGCACCAGTCAATTTCAGCCAGCAGGATATCGTCGAAATCGGTGATGTTCATACCCTGGAAATAGACGGCCAGGTACTCAGCTCACTGCCAAAAACCGAAATTCCAGTGAACACCGACCGCGTGGCGCTGGGCAGGTTGCTGTTCTGGGACCCTATTCTGTCCGGCGACAAAGACGTTGCCTGCGCCACCTGCCATCTGCCTGAGCACGCCTATACTGATGGCCTGATGCAGTCCGTTGGCGTCGGTGGTTCCGGCCGGGGCATCGACCGGCAGGCGGGTCACACCGGCTTTGTTCGCCGCAACAGCCAGGGCCTGACCAACACCGGCTGGAACGGTATCGATGAAGTGGGTCTGTTCAACCCGGAAACCGCCCCGATGTTCTGGGACTCCAGAGTCAACAGCCTTGCACTGCAGGCGCTCGAACCGATTAGAGATCTGCAGGAAATGCGTGGCGAGCAGTTCACCCGCGAGCAGATTGATCAGGAAATTGAAACCCGGCTTAACAACATTGAAGCGTACCGTAAACTGTTTGCCGCCTCTTTTGGCAATGGCGCGGTAACGCTTCAGAATGCAGGTATCGCCATGGCAGAGTTTCAAAAAACTCTGTCTGCCAACAACACCCCCTACGACCGCTGGATGCGAGGTGAAGCCGACGCGATGACGGCCGGGCAAGTCTCTGCCATGCAGGAATTTGTTATTGCAGGCTGCGCTGATTGTCACAGCGGCCCGATGTTTTCAGACTTCGAGTTACACGTGTTGGGTGCAGCGGAACACGGTGTTCGTGATGAACCAGACTCAGGTGACGGTAACTTCGCGTTTAGGACACCCACATTGCGCCAGCTCGACTTCACTGCCCCGTATTTTCATAACGGACAGTTTGCCACGTTGTCGAGCGCGATTAACTTCTACGACGAACGACGCAGTTCGGCAAACCCGAACGTTGCGAGCTCGGCTCTTGATGCTGACCTGCTTGATATACCGGAAATGGATGAAGGGCGCGGTGCGTTTATACAGAACTTTCTGGATGCACTCAATGACAGCAACTTTGACCGTACTATCCCGCAGTCAGTGCCCAGCGGGTTGCAACCCGGCGGGCTATAGCAACGACAACAGAATCGCGCCAAACACCAACCAGTGGTAATACAAATAGTCAACACTAATCGTGGTCTGCTTTTATTACTACGCCCCACTGCGGCTCACGGTCAGGGAATATCGTGAAGCCCACCCATTGGCTTGCGCAACAGACCAACGCGGCGTTTCAGCATGTGTCATAGACCACGGCAACATTTCATCCTACCGAGTGGCTGTTAAAGGCCGGGCGGCAGGAGTCGATAACTCAGCCAGCATAGCGCTAACCACCTCAAACAAACACGTTGTACAAGATATCAGGGAGGATATGTATGACACATCGCCTGTTAAAACCCGTGGTACCGGCAACCCTCAGCACATTGATTGTCCTCAGTGCCTGTGGCGGAAGCTCCTCGGGAATTTCGGTCAATGAAGCCACAGATAACGGCATTCAGAACCTTCAGGAAACAGCCAACACCAGCGCTGCACTTCCGCAACCTAATACCTCTGAAGAAACACACACAGCGCCAACAAGTCAGGCAACCATAAGCGGAAGAGTCGCAGACGGTTATCTGCGGGGAGCTACGGTTTGTATTGATCTGAATGAAAACGAAAGCTGTGATGAATCAGAGCCACAAACACTATCCGAAGCCGGCGGCGTTTATTCACTTTCTATCCCTGATGAGCATAGTGATAAACCCATACTGGCTGAAGTGCCGGCCGAGGCAATTGATGAAGACACCGGTCAGCCGTTCGGACGTGACGTCATATTCAGTACACCAGCAGACCGCCCCGGTTTTATCAGCCCGTTAACCACGCTGGTACACCAGGAACTAAAAGACAACCCGGCACTGTCAGTCGATGATGCAGAAGCCGCACTTGGAGAAGCACTGGGCCTTGATGCCGCAGATGACACCGGCCTGTTTAAAGACTATGTCGAACTCGCAGAAACCGGTGAAGAAGGCTCACGAAAAAAATATCAGTACCTGCATCAGACTGCACGAGTCGTCGCAGGCATGATGGGAGATATCAGAGAAACGGTAAAAGACTCGGTAACAGAGTCTGGTGTCGATCTCGAAGGTGATAAAGAAGCCCGCCAGGCGCTGCAACAAATGGTTCGCGCTGAAGTACGTGAACTGATACCGGAAATAGCCGAAGCAGTAGCCAACAGAATACAGGAAATAGACACTGCTGACGGCACTGAACAAGGCGCATCCGATGCCGACCTTATTGTCGAATTTAATCCGGATGAATTAGTTCAATCCCTGCGGCCGGAAGATGTGGCAAACAATGCACCCGAACGTCTTGAGGCAATTAAGGAAGAACGCACAGCCACAACCGTGGCTATGAAAGACCTGTTTGCACAAGGTGTGTACACACTGGATATCGATTGCGACTATGTTGACTTTGACTATTACCATGAGCAAGAAGGTAACGAAAATACAGTAACCGATGGATTCACTACCGAAGACAGCCTGACACAGCCGGTCGAATCCGGTGTGAGCGTCATACTCAACGACGATGGTGAGATCGAATTCGAAGCGCTCCCGCGCTACTGCAGTGCCTACTACTCCACTTTTCATGTCGCACCAGACACGACTGAAATTGAAGTCGAGTTTTTTTACTACAACACGACCACCAGCCAATGGACAGAGGAAATCGTCGAGGACATAGACGCGTCAGAAGCACTGGCACTGATTGAAGGTGAATGGACTGCAGTCACAGATAACGGACTTGAAGCAGTGCTGGAATACACCGAAGACGGCGGTGCCGTACTTAGCACTGACGCGGGTAACCTGCATGTAAGCGCTAGTGCAAAACAACTTGACGACACCAGCGCCGCACAGCACATAAGAAACCGCGGTGCCGAACCGCAGTTCTACAAACTCATCGATCAAAACGCACAATTCCCTGCAGACTCCCGGGTCTATAACCTGCTCATCAAACGGCGCGCCGCCCAGCATATACTGTTTAAGTGGGAGGCAGAAGATTACGATACCAACTGCAACCGGTACAGTGACAACTGTAATCTGATTGATATAAAAGACGACCTGGGATTTGTACCGGTAACAACCATTGCGGAACTGCAGGAAGCGAGCAGCTCTGAAGTTACGATCAACGAAATCTTCTACGATCACTTCAACGGACAGCCGGTAGACCTGGTACTTTCAGCGGACGCCAATACCGACGGCAGTATACCGGCAAGTGGTGTGGCGCACTGGATAACCGCACCGCAGCAGCACTATACGGACTACCAGGTTGACTATCAGGAAAATCCAGACAGCTCCATCGAACCGTCCGATCGCCATTACAACAATGGTATCAACGAGTACACCTGTGTGATACCGCAATCACAGCAACTGCAGAACGATGAAATCACTATAGATAACACTACCCCTGCAATCGACGTATACAAGTACGCGAACTGCCCGGAGCTCATAGACAGCAACGCTAATGGTGTTCTGAATGATTACGCAATCCTGCCTGATGTCGACGGCAACGGTGTACCGGAAATTGCAGAAGCCAGAGACGAGAGCCTTGGTGAAAGTAAGTGGCACTTGATAGAGGTTGACGGCCAAACCATGATAGAGATCGAACTGCCTGTCATCGTACGCCACCGTTTCGATCAACGGGAAGTAGCCACGTTTCTATTGGCAGAACAAGGTGGCTATGTTCGTCGCGGCATAAAACAGGCTGACGTTAATATTGACCATGAGACCGGCTACAGCCTTGCGGCGTTTGAAACATTGCTGCCTCTTGTAGAGCAGTACATAGAAGAGTAACTGACTAAGCTTTGGTGGTTTGCTCGCTGTAAAGCGGGCAAACCATTGGCATTACCCTTTGCAGATTCTACCAAACAAGGCCAGTCACCCACCGGTGACTATCTCGACCAACTGATAACGTGTACTCCGCCCTCCCCCCGGCAACTTTACCAAACAGCCTTTGTTAACCAGATCTGCAAGCTCTCTGGTAGCAGTCGCTTTACTCACTTTTGCAAGACTGCGATATTTACTTGCATTAATCCCATCAGTGAACTCTTCACCATGCGAATCGATGAGCCGGTTAAGCACTTTGATTTCACGTTCATTCAGTACGGTTTGCGCATGGCGTTGCCAGAACCGTGTTTTATACAACACCTGCTCAAAGCGGGTTCGGGATAGTGCAACCGCATCTATTAGTGTCGTTAAGAACCACTGCAACCACTCGGTGATTTCAAGCGTACCCTTCTGTGTTTTCTCCAATAGTGAATAATACTCGTTGCGCTTTGCCATGATTGCCGCACTGTGCGAGTAGAACCGCACAGGGTTGTTCTCTGCCTGTGCCAGCGCTCTGTCTGCGAGGGCACGGGTAACACGACCGTTGCCATCGTCAAACGGGTGTAGTGTCACAAACCAAAGGTGGGTAATTGCTGCACGCAGATATCTGTTTAAGTCTTCTGGCGGGTTGTTAAACCAGTGCAAAAAACGACCAAGCTCGGTATGCAATGAATTCCCCGGTGGTGCTTCGAAATGCACGCGTGGACGATCAATACGCCCTGATACGACCTGCATCGGTTCATCACCACGCAGGCTGCCAATAATAATTGACGTGACAGAATCAGGATTAACGAACAGAGCGGCCTGCCAGTCACACAACATTTCCAGCGTGATTGGCTGATTTAATTCTGTGGTTGCGGTGATGAGCAGTTCAGCAAGCGCATCGGTTTGTGCGGTACCACCGTCGGCAACCCCGGCGCTTTCAAGGCCGAGCTTATTCACCACAGAAGACCGCACCGATCTGGCATCGAGCACCTCGCCCTCTATCTCACTGCTGCGTATTGCAGATTGCACCAGCGTATCGATATGCACCTGAATTTGCACATCAGGAATTAGCGCTGCGTCAGGCGGCAGAAATTCACTCAACGCACTCTGCAGTCGCGTGACCTGCGAATCGAGTTGGGCAGTACGCCAGTGGAATTGGGGTGCATTGCCCCCTTGCCAGTCATCTCTCTGCCAGATATAAGTTGCCATAACACATTGTTTTTTAATGATATGAGCCGAATATCGCCTCTATTCGGCTCAAGATATGAGCCAAATATAGCAGCTAATCGGCTCATTCTCTATGGCATAAAACACCCGGGGCTATAAGGGCACACCAACCACCCCTTAAACCTTATTCAACCCGATACTTGAAATCATCCGGTTAAACGAACCACCTTGCCCACACTAAACACCGCAACAGCTAAGTCCCGTCAACCCGACAGGAAGCGACACCGTCCCACCCCCAGCCATCGCCATCCGAATCAACACAATCTCCTGTATCCGGGGTGACTCCGGTGGGAAAGAAGGAATCCTGCGGGTTAACTGCAGAGCACTCCGTATAGGTTTCATCCAGAAACCAGATACGCACAGCAAGTTTCTCAAAGTATTCAACAATTTCAATCCAGCGTGATCGCTCAAGATCACCCGGCCCGTAGTAAACACCATTGACAACAGCCCAGGGATAGACCAACGAACGAGACCTGGCGCTATGCGTTACGAGTACTTTGTCTGAGGAACCCGGCAAACTGGAAGCAGCCTGGAACTGATACCCGGTAATCGAATCATCCACTCTCTGATACTGCGTACCGTCAAATGCATACGCAGCACAAACCACATCTTTGCCGAAGTCGTTAACGACGTCCCAGTAGGCACGTACCAGCCTGACACTCTGCCCCGATTCGAGATTAGTGAAAGACACCGGACTAAGCAGACCGGTATCAATAATACAAGTGGCGTTATTTTCCCAGCCATACCCATCGCCGTCTGAATCAGAGATATTACTCTGACAAGCCGGGTAAGATTGCGCAAACAGGGACTGGTTAAAGCCAATCACCAATACAACGACCACACAGTTAAAAAGATTTTTCAGCATCAGAACACCCGGAACATTAACTCACAATGACCAAGACGGTACTTGGTGCAATGCATCCAGTCAATCGACTGACCTGAAATCAAACACAACACGCTACTAACCCATTCTCATTTTCGCACAACAGTGAAATCGATACTTATGCCTACACACTAAGATCAAATCTGTATACACGCAAAGGACTGCACAGTAGCAGACACACGCAACTACAATAATCAATGCTGATGGTGCGCTATTGATACCCTCAGACCGCACTCACAATGGCAGTAGTCTGCCCGCGCAGATCACATTGCTGTATTGATCATATATTATCCACGTAAGCAGTTTCGTGCCCACAGCGGAAGTGGACACTTTTCAATGACAGCGGTCACGGACAGGAATGTTTGTATATAGAGATGTTGCCACGGAGCGCTCCATCTTCCACTCTATCTAATTTTGCTCCTAACTTTTCTGCTAAGCGAATTGAAGCGATATTTTCAGAAGAGATACAGCTATAGACACTTTTCCAATTCAACGTGTTGTAAGCATATTGCTTGGACCTGATGGCGGCCTCTACAGCGAATCCCTTGCCTTGCTTTTCTCCGATAATAGCCCAGGTAATCTCTTTCTCAGGCCACCCCTCCGGATTCCAAAGCCCGACAATTCCACAAAACTCACCCGTCGACTTTTCCTCTACAGCCCAAGCGCCATAACCCCGGATTATCCAATGTCCCATCATTGCAGCGGCAG
>CALHCI010000063.1 GCA_937931165.1 uncultured Granulosicoccaceae bacterium | reverse complement strand
GGTCGCATTGATGACGCGCGTATATACGATCGTGCGCTTACCGCGGGCGAAATAACTGCATTAGCCGATGAGCTCAACACGGTAACCGACAACGTCACGATAACCGTGGGGCCAACAAACACGGCCCCCACTTTCGACATTGTCAGTGGCTACGAAGTACAGGATATCGGCGGTACCGCACAGGATGATGGTGGCAAGGCAATTCTGATACAGCCAGATGGAAAAATTCTGATTGCCGGTTACCTGGACAACGGTAGTGACTCGGACTTTATGGTGTCCCGGTACAATGCAGACGGCACGCTGGATACCGGCTTTGCCACGGGTGGCACTTTCTCTCATGATCTGATCAACAGTGATTCTTTCAGTGCAATATCATTGCAGAGCGACGGTAAGATCGTTCTGGCAGGCGAAACTAATACCGCGATTAATGTTGATATCGCTGTGATGCGTCTGGACAGCAATGGCAATCTTGATCTTACATTCGGTGGCGGAGATGGCATCTTTACGTACGACTCCGGGTCAGCCGATGGTTTGGCGGGAGTAGAGGTTCTGTCCGGCGATAAGATCGCTATTGCAGGGGACAACAGCAACGATATTCTGCTACTGCAACTGGACAGCAACGGAGCACTGGATACAACGTTCGGCAGCGGCACCGGCATTGTGACTACCGATGTCGTTGGTGGCTCAGACCGCGGAGTCGGATTAAGCATCCTGAGCGATGGGAAATGGCTGGTCGCGGGCTACCAGCCTTTCACCCAATTTAGCCTCGCGCGATACCACACAGACGGAACCCTTGACACTTCCTTTGGCGGCGGCGACGGACTGGTGTCTACGCCGGTTGGTGCCTCCGGTGCGCTCGCCTATAGTATGGCAGTGGCGGATGATGGCTCTATCTTTGTTGCCGGGCGAACCAGCAACGGCTCCGACAACGATTATACGATAGTCAAATATGACTCTAATGGCACACCAGACATGTCATTCGGAGGCGGCGATGGCATCGTAATCATCGACAATGGCGCCTTTGAAGAAATCAATGATATTGAACTACAAAGTGACGGCAAAATCATTGCGGTTGGCCAAAGCGCCAACGGTACTCTCCGAGCGTCGATCATCCGTTTTAACATTGACGGCACACTTGATATGTCGTTCGGTACCGGCGGAGAAATTATTTTTGATCTGCCAGGCAGTGAAGAGAACTTTGCGCTCGCTATTGACAGTCAGGACCAACTCACGATTACCGGTACCAGTGACTCCAACACATTGCTCGCGAGGTATACCGCTGACGGGGTGCTTAGCTGGAGTACCCTGAATACAGTCGCGTTGTTTGTTGAAGATGATATCGCGGTTACGCTGGATGATGATGTTCAAGTTTTCGATGGACAATTAAGCACCTCTGACAACTTTGCTGGTGCCACCCTCACCCTGCAGAGAAGTGGCGGACCCAATACTGACGATGTATTCAGTGCAACAGGAAATCTCAGCTTTTCCGGTGCAGGTACCGGGAACATTAATCTATCGCCAGCAGGTGTTATCGGTAATTATTCGAATTCAGGCGGAACACTCACGTTAAGTTTCACCACAGGCACCACCAACGCTTACGTCAACGAAGTAATGCAATCGATTCAGTACAGCAACACCAGTGACACACCACCTGCAACGGTAGAAATAGAATGGAATTTCGACGACGGTGGTGACACAGTTCAAACACAAGGTGGCGCTGCGCTGCAGGCCACAGGCACCACCACTGTGAACATCACTGAAGCTAACGATGCACCGGTGATCAATGCAAACAACCTGATCACAAATGGCGATCTTGAAACCGGCGACTTAACAGGATGGACAACCACCGGAACAGTTGAAAATATCGGTAACGAACTTCGATTTGGGTTCAGCGATACCAGTGCACCCCATACAGCCTCACAAACTTTCGCAACCACGATTGGACAAACTTATACACTCAAGTACAGCTTCAGGGACGACAGTACAACACTGAATCAGCAATTACAGGTGTCTGTTGACGGTGCGACCAATAACTTCAGCACAACCAGAATTTCTTCGGTATCTGGCACCAGCTATTCATTTTCTACTTATTCATTTATCGCAGACGCCGCAACCAGTACCTTAACGTTCACCGATATATCGCCAAGCTCGATCTCTGTAGACGGCTACATAGACAATGTATCGGTAATAGAACAACCGACCTTCAGCACCATAACAGAGGATGATGTTGCTAATGCGGGCGATACGGTTGCCGCTATTCTCGCCAGCGTCAGCAACGACCTGGTGACAGACCCGGATACTGCTCCAGTCGAGGGTATCGCTGTCACAGATGTTTCAACCGCTTTCGATTATTCCATTGATGGTGGTGTCAGCTGGCAACGGGTTGGGTCCGGTCTGTCGATCTACAATGCATTGCTGCTTCGTTCCAATGATCTGATTCGTTTAGTACCCAATGAAATTTCCTCTCAAAACGAGGAAATTGAATTCCGTGCATGGGACCAGACCTCAGGTACTGAGGGGTCGTATACCACCACGTTTTTCAACGGCGGCAGCACCGCCTTCTCTACGGATATTGAAATTGCCTCAATCGTTACCACGGCAGTGAATGACGCGCCCTCGTTTGGTGCAGATGCCGGCTTTGCGGTGGGCTATGGGCCTCACGGCTATAACCAAAACGAGGCATCTTTGGCACTCTCTGACGGTAGTGTCTTATTTACACCGTACGACAACAGCTTCAATTCGGTCATTGCCAAACTCGGACCCGACGGGCAACTGGATAC
>CALHCI010000062.1 GCA_937931165.1 uncultured Granulosicoccaceae bacterium | reverse complement strand
ACGGCAATTGCCCGACACGTAGCCTGGGTTGCCAGGCAAAAAAGTATTTCACGATAGAGGCTTTGCAGCGTGAACCCCCGGGATATTGAATTGGGCGCTATTAAATTACGGGTTGTTGAATTGCACCAGCACCCTGCTGAAGTTGGTATAGCTGCCAGCAACGGTCGTGCACCATGAGTCATCAGTTGCAACCGGATCAGGTTGAAATCAGGGATGTCTGGGATTGGGCGGTTCAGGCTATAGCGTTGTATAGAAGACGGCCAGTACTGTTTGCAGCACTTTCGGTTATTTTTTTCACTGTCGGTCACTTGCTGGCAATGACCAGCTACCTGACCTTCTTCGTCGGTCTGGTTTTATGTCAGGTAGTTCTGGTTATTTTTATTGAGCTCGCCAGAACTGTCGATGAATCAAAAAATATATCATTTAACCGCTGCTACACCGCGTTGCAGAACAGTGTTGTCGCCACGTTGCTGCTGGCGTTGTTTTATGTGCTGATGTGGGTGATTGCCGCAAAGATCGCATCAATGTTTATGTTCGAGTCGCTGCTAGGCGAAAGCCTCGAGGTTGCACCCATCTCTTTCCTGCAGTGGCTATACCCGGGTACCGTTGGATTGTTTGTTGTTTATATCGGGCTGATGGTCACGACGATGTGGTTTCTATTGCCGGTGACTGTGTTTAATCGGCTGTCGTTTGTGGAGTCTGTGAAGTATGCGAAGCAGGGTGAGCGCATTAATTTCTTTGTGGTAGTGGTGGCGAGTTACGTGCCCTTTTTTGCTTTCTTCACGTTGTTTATTGTAAGTGAACTGGCGTTGTTAGTTGCCATTGCCGGTATGCCGTGGTTTGGCATTTACCTGTATGTGGCTTACCGTCATGTCTATATGGGTCGCAAAGAAAACGCGCCCGAGGTAGTTAAGGTAGTAGTGGCAGAGAATCAGGTGGCCTGATCAGTAGTGACCAGGCGCTAAGTTACAATAATTTTTGCTTGCGGCTGACTGACAATAAAAAACTGCAGTACTTAACCTTTTGCGGAAGACCTTCTGCTGCGTCTGCTTTTTCTAGGTGCGGTACCCGATAGAGAGCCGCCAGCAACACTCATGTCGCCAAGCAGTTGTGATTGGGCGCCAGCTGATACCTCACCGAGGTCTGCGATTATTTGCTCCAGTGCAGGGATGTTACCCGGTTCGTAGCCTTCCAATGCATTGCGCATTGCACGTATATGTTCGGGTGTTGTACCGCAGCAGCCACCGATAATCTGCGCACCGGAGTCCATTGCCAGTTGTGCGTACCGGGCCATTAAGTCAGGCGTACCGTTGTAGACGATCTTGCCGTCTACCCACTCCGGAATACCGCAGTTGGCTTTTGCTACGAAAGCCGGCTGCACCTGTGCGTTTTCACAGGTCTTTTTCATATTAACCATCGCGGCTACCACTTCGGCAGCTCCAACACCACAGTTGCTGCCGCAGCCAGTCAGGTCAGGCAGCATGTCAATGGCAAGATTAACAATATCAGCAGCGGTAACACCCATCATGGTGCGGCCGTTGGTATCAATGCTCATGGTAAAGATGATCGGCAGGCCGGTCGTTTTCGCGCCGGCGAAGGCAGCCCTCGCTTCTTCCAGTGATGAGAGTGTTTCAATCCAGATGAGATCTGCGCCACCGTTGGCAAGCGCCTGTGCCTGTTCGGCAAATGCATCGGTAGCAGCTTCAATGCTCAACGTGCCAGTGGGTTCAAAAATCTCACCGGTCGGGCCAATGTCGCCTGCCACCAGGACTTTTCGGTCGGTGTTGTCAGCGACTGTTCGTAGCAGACTGGCAGCTTTCTCGTTGAGTTCCGCGACGCGATCCTCTCCGTTGTGAAGCTGCAAACGGTAACGGTTGCCTCCGAAAGTGTTGGTCAGTACCAGAT
Source organism: uncultured Granulosicoccaceae bacterium (assembly GCA_937931165.1). Classification (GTDB taxonomy): domain Bacteria; phylum Pseudomonadota; class Gammaproteobacteria; order Granulosicoccales; family Granulosicoccaceae. Next base: position 3,026 of record CALHCI010000062.1, on the reverse strand, counting down.
CTGATCCTGCGTCGACAAAGCTCTGGTAGTGCCGGGTGACCTTTTCCGGATGGTCCGCGTTCCAGAATTCCGGCGCATCGCCGGTTTGCAATCCCAGGCTGAATAAATTGGTACCGGTAGCACCATCAGCGAGTATGTAGCGTTTTTCCGCAAGCATGGCTGAGATAACGTCGGTCATGTCTGGTATTTCTCTTGTAGGGTATCTGGTAGGGTATCTGGAGCTAAGTCAAAGCAGCTTGCGATTACCGTGCCTGTGTTCGGCAGACGCGCAGCCACATTTTTTTAGAGTTATTTTAGTGAATTACGCCCGCAAAATACCACAGCCCGGAAGCGCAGGACCAGAACCGATTCATTTTTCCAGTAATCTGAATCACCTGTTGCGTCCATGCACTTTAACCAGCAAAGCGCACGCAGGCAGGCTGTCGTCTTACCCCGGCGACTGGCGCATATTCTCAGGCAGAAACGTAGCGAGCTCGGGAATCCAGATTAGTACAAACACCATGACTACCATGATCAGAAACATCGGTATTGCCGCTTTAGCAATAAAATTCATTTCGTGCTCTGTAATGCCCTGCATCACAAATAAATTAAAACCGATAGGCGGAGTTATCTGCGCCATTTCCACAACAACAACGATAAAAATGCCAAACCAGATCAGGTCAATACCCGCTTGACGAATCATGGGTTCAACAACAGCCATTGTCAGTACCACCGATGAAATACCATCGAGGAAGCAGCCGAGCACAATATAAAATACCAATAGCACCATGAGCAGTTCAAAACGTGAAAGATCCCATGTGGCAATAGAGTCTGCCAGTGCACGAGGTAATCCGGTAAAACCCATTGCCAGTGAAAGAAATGCGGCACCGGCCAGTATTAATGCAATCATTGCTGAAGTGCAGGTAGCGCCCATCAGACTCTCACTGAAGGTACGCCAGTTAAGTGATCCCTGGACCAATGCCAGTAGCAGTGAACCAATGACGCCAAATGCGGCGGCTTCGGTAGCCGTTGCCAATCCGGTATACATTGAGCCAATGACGACAGTAATTAACAGCAATACCGGAATAAGAAAGCGTGAGATCTTTACTTTCTGCCAGAAGCTTACCGGTGGTTCTTCTAACGGCGTAAAGTCTTTGCCAAAGCGTGAGTAAACTGCCACGTAGGTCATAAACATCAGTGCCAGTACCAGCCCCGGTAAGATACCTGCCATAAACAGTTTAGTGATTGATTCGTTTATGGTTACCCCGTAAACAATAAGCGTTAACGAAGGCGGGATCATTAATCCAAGAGTAGCGGCACCTGCCAGCGTACCGATGATCATGTGTTCTGGATACTGTCGTTTTCTCAGCTCGGGAATGGCCATCTTGCCAACAGTCGTCAAGGTTGCTGCGGAAGAACCGGACACCGCTGCAAACACGGTGCAGCCAACAATGTTGGTATGAACCAGTCCGCCTGGAAGGCGTGCCATCCACGGAGATAATCCCTTAAACATGTCTTCTGACAACCGTGTTCTGAACAGTATTTCACCCATCCAGATAAACAGTGGCAGCGCGGTTAGTGTCCAGGACGATGACGCTGTCCAGATAGTTGTCAGCATGGCATCGCCGGCAGGGCGTGCGGTAAACAACTCCATGCCGACATAGGCAACACCCATCAGTGCCAGACCTACCCAGACTCCTGTGCCGAGCAATAAAAATAGAATAAACAGAAAAAGGATAACAAGCTGAATTTCTTCCATGATCAGCTTTCCTCCTGTTTAACGATTTCACTGTGTATGCGGTGATTGCCGGTAAAGATCAGATGCACCAGATGATCTGTCAGTGCGATGGCAAAAATAATGACACCAATGACCATGGACAATTGTGGTATCCATAGTGGTGTGGCGTCCTGTCCCTGACTTATATCATTAAATTTGTAGGACCAGTAAGCCATCTTGACGGCATACCAGACAAAGTACCAGGCCAGTGCGGCACCAATAGCGAAGCACCAGATATTAAGAATGCGTCTTGTTTTGTCGCCAACAGCATTTAGCAAAATGCTGACACGGATATGTGACCCTCGATTAAGCGCGTGCGCAAATGCAAAAAAAGAGGCGGCTGCCATGCAATAGCCGGCATAGTCGGGTGCGCCGGGAAAGACTTCACCTGTCCACCGTGCGAGCATTTGCAGCACAATAAGAGACAAAATGGCAATGAGAAACATGGAAGCGATAATTCCGCTAATCAAATACACGCGATCAAGGATCCTTCGCATGGTACCGAGCTTTGACATATTCCTCACCTTCAGGGCTGCTAGAGGTTTTACCGCAATGAACAGCTTATAGATTCAGGTAACAAGTTTGTTGTAAGTTTTTTTAGTTGCTGGAGACTTATGGCAACTGCAGGCGTTGATATCGAATGTATGGGGTCTATAACTTTGGTGTCGCCACATTGGCGACACAAAACGGCGACACAAAACAATTTACTGACAAATAACTTTGAACGTCTGGTTATTTACCATTGACAAATTAGCGCCTGCCCTTAATCAGGGCAAACGCTATTCAGCGTTATCACTCTGCGTTGAACGCATCGACAATTGCTTTGCCCTGATCGCCGGCAGCTTCAAGCCATTCGGCAGTCATCGTTTTACCGATTTCCTTTAACTCACCAACCAGTTTGTCACTGGCGGGTCCGACGGTCATGCCACCTGCACGCAGACCATTAAGCGTAAAGCCGGTGTACTCTTTAGCACGCCAGGTACCCGCATACTCGGCCATTGAAGCGCAACCGTTGATAATGTTTTTGTTGGCATCACTGGTTTTTTCCCAGATTCCTTTGTTAACCATGATGTAGTTTCTTGGCAACCAGGCATCTACTTCATAGAAGTGTGTCAGGCTTTCCCAAACCTTGCGGTCATAACCGGTTGACCCGGAAGACACCATGGACTCAGCAACGCCTGTGGCGAATGCCTGTGAGATTTCAGCCGCCTCAATAGATACCGGCAGCATTCCGGTTAACTCTGCCAGCCGAGCTGTGGCATTGTTGTAA
>CALHCI010000061.1 GCA_937931165.1 uncultured Granulosicoccaceae bacterium | reverse complement strand
GCCATTGAGCATGCGTTTGAACATGGTGTACGTCGGATAAACCTCCAGGTGTATGTACCAAATGATCCAGCTATCAATTTGTACAAATCTTTGGGTTTTACCAAATATGGCGTTGAGCCCGAAGCGCTGTTTGTTGATGATATGTTTTTCGATAGCGTTCACATGACTCTTGTGAGCAGACAGGCATAAGCTGGGAATAAGTGAAAAATCTATGCTATCGCTTCAAAAATACATAAAGCACCACTTACAAATAGACAGTGTGTCTATTCGTCACCAGACAAAAATATCACTTCACATCTCGCATGATCAAAGTCGGCGCGTGGCGGCCCACGCTTCTCGCTCGATCATGCGACCTGTTTTGCGCCCATACTTTTTCCAACCTGGCCGCTGAATGGCGAATCCTCATGAATAAGCCCGGGTTAGTGGTGAAGTACTTCCAGACGTTGGTTATGCTTGCACCAGTGCTTACTTTTGAAGTTTGCGCTATCTGCGAGGTACCATTCTATTTCTCGTATTGTCGTGTTGGTATTTCCCAGCTGATCTGATGTGCCACTTACTTGCAAAAGTCTGTTAGATTTTTCAGCTGGTTTTGAAAGTAAAGAGGGTGCCTTGTCCTGTGCTGGTGCTTGTTCACTCACGCACCCTGTAGATAGCGCTAGTGATATAAGAAATATACCAGCGAAACCTTTATTCTGAATAACCGAACCTTTTAAGCAGGTGTTAAGCGCCTCAGATAGTTTTGAAAAAAAAGCCCTGTGCAATTTGGGATTCACATCAGTTGCGGATCTGTTGTTAGAGGTTTTGAATGGCAGTGCGTGCATGGAATAGGGGAGTTCAGTTGGCAGGTAACAAGAAACTAGCACAGTTCTTCGCTGGTACTAAGCCCCGAATTCTGTCTTTTTTGTGTTTTTTTTGTGTCATTTCCAGTTGCAAGGGGTAATGAAATATTTACCAGGTCTGCTGATATTGAGCACAGACCCGCTACTCAGTCGGAGATACACGCAAGTGCAGGCTGTCATTAAGAAATCGAAACTGTTCTTTATGGTTTTTCCTTTGCCTGTGATAATGATTGTTTGGAATAGATTGAGCCGTTTCCGGTAAAAACCAGCAATTGGAATTAGATGAATTGTCAAAAGAAAAAACAATTCCAACTGTATTTCAGCCCAGGTAATTCATGTGAGACATAGATGCTGCGTGCAAGGCGCTCTAGTGGTTGTAATTAATGTTATGGGGGAGCACTTGTTGACACAGTTGAGCAGGCCACACGTATTTTTGTGTGCCGGTGAAAGCACCGATGTCGGTCAGAATAGTGCAAGAGATAATGTGCGTTTTTGTGCGGACATCAGCCGGGTTTCACCTCTCTTATTAGCGGCTTATTCTCGAACAAGGTAGAAAAAAAATCTCTTTATCCCGTCTTACCCGGTTGTTTGTACTGGGTTGCATTTTCTCATTGTTCAGTTACCTCGGTCGGTACTTTTTCCTGTTCGAACAACTGGACAGTTTCAGGGTACAGTCACTGATTGGCTGTTGCGTTACGCTGTTGCTGGCCACTGTTACCAGACAGCGGATGGTGGCTGTGATTGCATTGCTAATCGGTTTGTTACATACGACGCAGCTTTACCGATTATATTTACCTGCTCCTGCCGTGCCGGCGGAACAGTCTGTGCGGATTATGAGTAGTAATCTGCTGGCTTCAAACAGCAGCCACGAAGCGTTGCTGCAGCAGGTAAACACTATTGACCCTGAAGTGATCATCTTTCAGGAGTACACACCACAATGGCACCGGATTTTGGCAGGTACATTACATCGCTACCCGTATAAGCTTGTGCATACCATCGATTCGCCGTTTGGCATTGCCGCGTACAGCAAATCGCCTTTCGTCAAAGCAGAGGTAAAGAGTTTCACGTCACTGCCGGCGGTAGATATTACCGTAAAGACCTTGCAACGGGATTTAAGAATATTCGGTGTACATCCGATTCCGCCGATGTCAGTGGTAACCTTTGATGCACGCAATGCCTATTTAGACGCGCTGGCGTCGGAATCCCTCGGTTACGACGGACCGATGGTGGTAGCCGGTGATTTTAATGCGGTACCGTGGTCGTGGCATTTTAAAAGTCTGTTGCGCAATGGCAAGTTAAAAAGCGCTCGCGATGGTCACGGCTTAAAGCCAACATGGCCGGGTAACTTTTTTCCGCTATGGATTCCGATTGACCATATTCTGTATAACAATAAAGTTGCGCTGGTGGACTTTGACACCGGTGTGAATGCCGGGTCTGATCACAAACCCATCTGGGCCGAGATTAATCTGCATTAAAATGTCTGACTTACTTCGTTATTTATCCGGCTCCGGGTTGAAGCTGTTTTTAACTATAGCGGTTGCCGTCATTGGTGGTGCGATAGCGGCTGTCATACACGCGCCGATACCCTGGTTATTAGGTAGTCTTTTGATCACCGCTGTGGTCACTGGTGCGGGTGTAGGTCTGCGCCAACTGGCAACCCCGATAGAAAAGTGGATGCGGGTGTTAATTGGCACGGCACTTGGTCCGTCGGTGGCAAACAGTCTGAGCAGTTTCGGTGGAAGCACGGTGTTGTCGGTGTTGGCATCGGTATTGGCGATTGTTGCACTGGTTATTGGGGGCTCCTGGTTTTTTAAGCGCTTTTTAACAATGACACGTGGTGAGGCATTTCTGTGCTCTTTGCCGGGTGGTTTGTCATTTATGATGGCGCTGGCAGACGATGCTCGTGTAGCGACTCCGGGTAGTCGGCCGCGTATTGCATTGGTGCATACTGTGCGTGTTGTATCTCTGGTGTTGTTTGTTTCTTTTATCGCGTTTTTTCTCGGTACGGATAAGCCACAGGGCTCATTCACAGACTGGTTTTTGAGCGGGCTTGTCGCAGATGTACAGTTGTTGTTACTGCTGGCGGTAGTATTGATCAGCGGCGTGCTGGCTAACACGCTGAAGATTGCCGGTGGTCACGTGACTATTCCACTGGTCATTTCAAGTCTGGTCTACGCCACCGGATTGATAGACATTGCCATGCCGCAGTTAGTCATCACGGTAGCGATGCTTACATTTGGCAGCATACTGGGATGTGAGCTTGGCAGTGGACCGCATAGTGAGTATCCGCGTCTGGCCACCGGGTCGATAATGTTTACCGCGGTGGCGTTTGTGCTTAGTGCCATGCTGGCACTGTTGTTTGGCAAGATCACCGGCATCGGTTTTCTAACGTTGTTTCTGGCGCTGGCGCCCGGTGGAATTGCAGAAGTAGCATTGATTGCGTTATCTCTGGGGCTTGACGTTGGTCTGATTGCGATGGTTCATCTGTGCCGGTTCATGTTTATTATGCTGGTCGGGCCGCTGGGGTTGCGTGTCATAGGTGGTGCACAAAAAAGCACCCGCTAACCTGGTTATGTTTGCAGGCGATGATACGTTGGCCGGTAGGTGTACGGATAGAGTCGGGCGTAGCCTTCAATGACACCGTGGTACATCGCAAAATATTTTTCCAAAACCCTTGATTCCAACTGACTCTCGGCGCAGTCTATACGCGGGTCTGTCGCGGTAGCGTGGCAGGTGATTGAAACAGGAGGAAACCATGAACAACACTAAAAAACTCGCCGCGGCAGTTGGTATTGCGCTGCTGGGTTCTGTCTCCCAGTCGATGGCTGCGGACAAACTGACATACTACTGTAGTGCACAGGAAGACTGGTGCCAGTTGATGGCCACCGGCTTTGAAGAGGCTACCGGCATAAAAGTCAGCATGACCCGTAAAAGCTCCGGTGAGACGTTTGCACAAATCAAGGCTGAATCCAGTAATCCCAAGGGTGACGTGTGGTGGGGTGGTACCGGTGATCCGCACCTGCAGGCAGCCGAAGATGGCCTTACCGAGGCATATGAATCGCCAATGCGTGGTGAGTTACACGACTGGTCAATCAGTCAGTCCGAGTCTGCAGGCAATAAAACCATCGGTATCTATTCCGGTGCGCTGGGTTACGGCTATAACGAGGAAATTCTCAAGGCTAACAACCTGCCGGAACCCGCCTGCTGGAAAGATCTGTTAAAGCCCGAATACAAGGGTCATGTACAAATGGCTAACCCCAACTCTTCAGGCACCGCCTACACCACACTCGCTACTATTGTGCAGTTGTTTGGTGAAGACGAAGGTTTTGAATTCATGAAGGGTTTGCACAAGAATATCAATCAGTACACCAAGTCGGGTTCTGCACCAATTAAAGCGGCTGCTCGTGGTGAGAACACCATTGGTATAGTTTTCATGCACGATGCGGTTAAGCAGGCAGTGTCGGGCTTTCCAATTAAAGTGGTTGCGCCGTGTGAAGGCACCGGCTATGAAATTGGCTCTATGAGTCTGATTAAAGATTCTCGCAACCCTGAAAGTGCCAAAAAGTTCTACGACTGGGCACTACAGGCGGATGTGCAGTCACGCTCGCTGGAAGTGAAAGCGTTTCAGGTAATGTCTAACAAAGCTGCTGAAAGCTCTCCTCAGGCACCTGATCTGGCGTCTATCAAGTTGATTGACTATGACTTTAAAAAGTACGGCTCGTCAGCTGAACGCAAGCGCCTGCTAAAGAAATGGGATGACGAGGTATCTACCCTGCCGCGTTAAGATCTAACCACCAGTGACAGAGCGGTGGTGTACCTTAAACACCACCGCTACATTTTTATTTTTGGGTTGTTTCACTCTGTAACCGGACTTCGTAAGCATTGTCATCCACTGAATCCGAGGTTCTGTCTACTCGCCGCGGAAGCCGCGTAGTACTTCTTTGGTTGTTAATCGGGTTACTCGGTTATTTTGTTTTTCCCTGGTACATTCTGGAAGACGGCTTTTTCAGCTTTGAGTGGCTGGATGGTTACCCGTTTGATACCGACTACGCGCCTGCCGCTTTCCTTGTTTTTCAGGGAGAGAAAATCTGGCTGACGCCGTTAATTCTGCCGTTGTTGCTTCCTCTCGTGGTGCTGTTCCGTCAATCCAGTCGACGGTTTTTCTCTACTATCTTGATCATTGCCGGTGCCAGTGGTGTGTTTTACCTGTTTGCGCAAGGGTTTGCCATTGGCATTCGCGGATTCAATGCCGAGTGGCTGCAGGCGTTATTTGGTGAACTGGGAGATCGGCAATTCGGATTTGGCTATGGCGCCGTGTTGCTGGCGTGCACCTTTTTGTTTTATCTGACCACTGGTATTGCCTCACGCGGGTATATCAATGGCGATGTTTTTGTTGTTGGTGCAATCGGTTTTATCATCTCTATTGTTGCGTTGTTTATCTTCTTTCCGATAGCGCAAATGCTGTCGAGCGCGTTGCGTGATAATGAAGGCGTTTATTCGTTATCGATTTTTATTGCAAAGTTTTCTGAAAACAAGATCTGGGGTCTTGCCTGTCTGACCGAAAACCGTGGATGTGGTGTCGCCTGGAATTCGTTATTTCTGGCTATTGTGGTGGGCGCGGCAACGACGTTGCTGGGGTTGGTATTTGCGCTGGTCGCTACACGTTCCGGCTTTCGTTACGGCAACTGGTTGCGCGCGCTGACGGTACTGCCGATTATCACGCCACCGTTTGTGATCGGGCTGGCAATAATACTGTTGTTTGGATTATCAGGCACTGTGACACAGTGGGTGGCCGGAGTGCTCGACTTGCAGCCGACGCGATGGGTGTATGGCCTGCCAGGCATTATGATTGCGCAAATGCTGTCGTTTACCCCTATTGCGTTTCTGGTGCTGATTGGAGTCGTGGAAGGCGTTAGCCCCTCTATGGAAGAGGCCTCGCAAACATTGCGTGCCAGTCGCTGGTATACATTTAAAACAGTGACATTTCCATTGATCAGGCCGGGGCTTGCCAATGCCTTTCTATTAGGGTTTATCGAAAGTATGGCAGACTTTGGTAATCCGCTGGTACTAGGGGGTAATTATGATGTGCTGTCGACGGAAATATTCTTTGCCATAGTGGGCGCGCAGAATGATCAGGGCAGGGCAGCGGTGCTTGCTATTGTGCTGTTGTTGTTTACGTTAACTGCGTTCTACGCACAGCGCCGCTGGCTGGGCAAAAAATCCTATATCACTAAAACCGGCAAAGGGGATGGCGGTAGTCATTCGTTAATGCCAAAGCGAATTATGTGGCCTTGCTACACCATTGCATCTGTGTGGGTGGTATTCACGGTTACTGTGTACGGTATGATTATCTATGGTGGTTTTGTAGAAACCTGGGGGCTCAACCATACACTCACCTTTAAACACTACATCACGACCTTTGCTGTGGGGATAAATGAATTTGGTATTCACTTTAAGGGTACGGCGTGGGACTCGTTTTTTACGACGCTTAAAATTGCTGCAACTGCGGCACCATTGACAGCTATTGTAGGGTTAATTACCGCCTATCTGCTGGTGCGGCAGCAGTTTCATGGCAAAGACTGGTTTGAGTTCGGTACCATGTTGAGTTTTGCGATACCCGGTACAGTCGTCGGTGTCAGTTATATTCTGGCGTTTAACGTACCACCGCTGGAATTGACCGGAACCGGCATTATTCTGATCATCAGTTTTGTTTTCCGCAACATGCCAGTCGGTGTGAGGGCGGGCATAGCGTCGATGTCACAACTCGATAAAAGCCTTGATGAGGCATCGCTCACTTTGGGAGCCAATACCTGGAGAACTTTCCGTAAAGTGATCCTGCCACTGATGCGGCCGGCCATTCTCGCGGCGCTGGTATTTAGCTTCGTCCGTGCAATGACCGCTATCAGTGCGGTGATCTTTCTGGTCAGCGCCGAGTACAACATGGCGACCAGCTATATTATCGGGCGCGTTGAAAACAATGACTACGGCATTGCCATCGCCTATTCGACCACACTGATCTTTGTCATGTTGACCGCCATTTTGTTGTTTCAATTACTTGTGGGTCGCAATCAGACCTCTCGTCCGTTTACCCAGTCCCGAACCAACGTTGGTTGAACCCATGAACCAGAGCGAACTTAAGACTCGTGCAGCGTCCGTTGAGTTTCAGTCAGTAACCAAGCGATATGGTACTGAGGTTACAGCGGTAGACAATGTGTCGCTAAAGGTAGATGCAGGAGAACTGGTTACGTTATTAGGGCCATCGGGTTGTGGAAAAACCACCACACTGAGAATGATTGCAGGGCTTGAGATGGCCAGTGAAGGTCGTATTCTCATTGGGGGCAGTGACGTTACCCGGTTGCCGGCCACAGACCGGGATGTGTCTATGGTGTTTCAGTCCTATGCATTGTTTCCACATATGACTGTGCTTGAAAACGTTTGTTATGGACTGAGAGCTTCGGGCAAGAACAAAAAACAGAGTATAGAACGCGCAGAGTACGGCCTTGACCTGGTAGGGCTGGCAGGTTACGGCAGTCGCTTGCCGAGTGAGTTATCCGGTGGGCAGCAACAAAGGGTTGCTGTTGCACGTGCACTGGTGCTGGAGCCACAGGTGTTGTTATTTGACGAACCGCTTTCCAACCTTGATGCCAAGCTGCGCCGGCAGGTACGAGACGACATTCGTGAAATACAGCAACGTTTGTCACTTACTGTGGTTTATGTCACGCATGATCAGGAAGAAGCACTGGCTGTGTCTGACAGAATTATTGTGATGAAAAATGCCATGATCGCTCAGGTTGGCAGCCCCAGAGAATTATATGAACAACCCGCCAGTGAGTTTGTAGCTGATTTTATCGGTGAGGCGAATATTATTGATGTCGATATAACTGCGGTAAATCAAGGGAATGCGACGGTGCAGGTGGGTGAGGTTATGCTAAATCTCGATAGTCGCGGGCTTGAACCCGGGTCTGCCAAACTTGCCGTGCGACCAAACCGGATTTTTATCGATTCACGCAACACGGCAAACGCTGCGGTACTGCCTGGTGTGGTAGAAAAGGCTACCTATGTGGGAGACAGAATAGAGTACAAAATAGGTACTGAGCAGGGTGTGCTTTTCTGCACCAGTGAAACCACTGACAGACAGGTCGCCGAACTAACAGAGGTTGCTGTCAGCTTTGATGTGACAGGCCCGGTGTTGTTACCGGAAGATACTTGATAGAAAAATCTACATAGTCTTGAAGGTAGTAAGTACAAAGCAAAGACTGAAATGCTAGCGCAAATGCCGGTGGGCAGTTATAAAAACATCTCGCGCAGCTCCCGCTTAATCACTTTGCCGTTGGCGTTTCTGGGTAAGGGTGCTTCGGTAAAAGTGATGTAGTCAGGGATTTTGTAGTCGGCCAGATGCCTATGGCAGTGCTGCTTAATTTGATCCGTAGTCAGATTCTCTGAATCAGTATAAATAATGACATGAGACTTTTCTCCAAGAACCGGGTCCGGCTTGCCTATTGCAGCGCATTCTGCCACACCGTCGATGGCCGTAATGGCGTTTTCCAGTTCTGCGCTGTAGATGTTATAACCACCACGAATAATCATATCTTTGCGTCTGTCGTGCAGTTGGAAAAAGCCCTGCGAATCTCTGGATCCGATGTCGCCGCTCTTCCAGTATCCGTCACAGAATTCTGCCTGCGTTTTTTCAGGATTATTCCAGTAGCCCGGCACCATCATTGGCCCGCCTATCCATAGTTCTCCATGCTCACCTTCGGCTACCTCATGGCCCTGTTCATTTACCACGCGAATGTCTGCGCAGGGTAATGCTATGCCAACGCTGTCTGACCTTGTGGTGCCCGTGCCGGGTGGCAGCATGGTTGCGGGTGACGTGGCTTCGGTGGAGCCGTAAGCGTTAATTAGTAACAGATTGGGTAGTTTCTGTGCCAGTGTTTTAATTGTTGGTTGCGGCATGGGTGCTCCGCCGTAGCCACCAATACGCCAGGCAGACAAATCATAGTCTTCGGTATTGCAACGCAACAAAAACAGGTTATACATCGCCGGTACCATCAGTGTCTGGGTAATTTTTTCCTGTGCTGCTAAAGTTAGAAAAGACTCAGCTTCAAAAACCGGCATCATAACGCTGCATCCGGCTACCCGCAGCATGGTGGCAAGTATGGCCACCAGGCCAGTGACATGTGAGGCGGGTACCGCAAGTATTGAGCGCTCGCCGCGCTGCATTTCCATACACAACTCAAAGTGCATTGTTGAATGTACGATATTAAAGTGCGTCAGCATCGCACCCTTTGGTCGACCGGTGGTGCCGGACGTATACAATATAACGGCAACGTCTTCTTCATTGATTGCCGCCGGTGTTTCAATAGCGGCTGTTGACAACAGTTCAGTGTAGTCAGCACCTTTAAACGTAGTGTCGTTGTTTATTGCCAATCGGTGCTTCAGGTGTGGCAGGTCATTTTGTCGCGGCAACTTTTCTGCCAGATCCTGATCGTATATCAGTAAGGTTGCGCCGCAATGATTCAGTATGTAGGTAAGTTCGGGTGTCTGTTCGCGAATATTAACCGGCACGGCAATCGCACCGATTCGCAGGGTTGCGAGCAACACCACCAGAAATTCAATGTTGTTTCCAATTAGCATCGCTACCCGATCACCGGGTGCGATACCCTGGCTTTCAAGGCCTGCAGCAACTGCAGCTACCCTGCTGTTGAGTGCATGGTAAGTCAGTCGCATTTCTGCATTGTGGCCGGCGACGACTGCTTCACCGTCAGGGTTGCTGGCCAGTGCCTCGGTAAACATGTCGTTGACGTTTGCAGGGCGGTCTTTAAAGCATTTTAGCTGTCGATGACCGAAGTGCGTTTCCTCGATGATACGGTCGGTGATTGAATCAGCCCATTGCATAGCGTTACGCACCTATCACCAGCGGTGACACCTGTGCCCGCAGGCTTGCTATAACACTCAGTGCAACAATTTTTCCGGTGGCAGGCTTCTCGGTGGTGGGAATTGACTGCATTTTCATTTCAAAACTGGCTGAGCTTGCAACAACCTTTATTGTATGGGTATTGCGATTGACTGTCGGGTCAGCCCAGATTTGTATTGTGGTGTTATCCGGGCCGGGGCCTGCCAGTGCCAGCGCGGCAGCCACATTAACGTTTGCAGGAAAGCCTTTTGCACCTTCTCTTGCTGTGCCTTCAAAAACCAGGAGAGGCGAAGTCAGATTGTCTATATCAATATTATTTTCGATAAGGTACGGTGCGCCGGCAAGACCTGCTGGCGGTTTACGCGTGACCATGGTAACGCTTTCAAAGTCCCCTTCGCTGGCGGCTCTTACCGCATCAAGCCCGAGTAATGCGCCGGATGGTACGAGTATTCGGGCACCGGTTTGTGCTGCGCGATCAACCAGATCCCAATGGGACAGCAGCGCACCGACACTTAATGGCATAAGTGTTTTACCCGCGTCTATTACCGGCTCTGCGATTTGTCTGAATATGGCAGCTGGTGCACATTCGACAATGATGTCTGCGTGCATGGATAATTCTTCCGCATTAACCACCGTTGGTGGCGTGCGAAATACTGATACTTTTTCAACCGCACGCGAAGTGTTGTTTGCAGAGACGGCTGTGAGTTCCAGACCATCGATACCCTTGTCCAGTCTGCCCGCTACGTTGTAACCAATGGTGCCCAGACTGCCAATAGCGACTTTGAGTTGCTTCATTTACTGTCTCTGACGTTTATCATTTTTGATTTTTCAGGAGTGGTCTGTAGTACTTGCTTTGATTATGGCCGCGATAACCGCTTCCATTATGATGTTGTTGCTGTCAGCGTCTTTAAAAGACGACATGGCATGGTAAACATTGGCGGCGGAATCAAAGGCTCCCGGGTGTTGTCCTGCCTCTGTCAGCGTTGCGGCGATTTGTTCCATCTCTCCAACAAATCTCCACGCCTTTGGTGCGTTAATCAGTGCCTGGTTATCGAGTTGTGTTTTCAGGCCGGGCTGTGAAAGGTTCCATTCGTCAACCAGGGCGGTGCCAAGTCCGTGATGTTCGGCCAGTGCGTAAACACGGAGTAGCAGTGCTGCAGAGCCTTTGGTCCACGCAGCGTATGACATTTTTAGCGCCGAGGCGGCATCTGTTGAGTCACCGAGTATAACGGTGTCCATCAGGCTGCCGTTAAAGAGTTGTGCAACCACACTGGCACGCTTACCGGATAAGTAAAGTCTTGTGGTGCCGGCCTTCCATGCTGGCGGGCCAATAATGCCACCGTCAACAAAATCTGCGCCTGCGGCGGTCAGTGTTTTTGCTACCGCGCGAGTGGTTTCCGGTGCGACAGCATTGCAGTCGACATACATGCCGCTAAATCCGGCGTCTACAACCGCTTGTGCAAGGTTTAGCGCTTCGGCAGGCGGGCACACCGAAAACAGTACTTCGCATTGATGACTGAGTGCTGCCAGTGTTTTACAGTCGGTCAGGTGATATTCTGCAGCCCGCTCTGCGCTTTGCCGGCTTCTGTTGTCACTTGCCCAGCAGACATTGTGGCCGGCAGTGACCAGCGAGTTGGCCAGGCTGATCCCCATCAGTCCGGGATGCAACACGCCCAGAGTTTTGCTTGTCAATCTTTCCTCCTGTGAATTGCCGCTGAGCGATTCAGTTGGTGTGCTTTATCTGGTTGTGCGTTTTATCTGGATTTGAATGGTTCCGTCAATTGGTACGTGATTGAATCAGAACGTTTTTCGTCCATGGTATCTACACCATATTGAATTTTATTGACATTGTCATACACAAAGGTGCGGAATATACGATCCCAGATTGAAAATATGTTGCCATAGTTTCTGTTGGTCCATGGCATTTTATAGTGGTGATGGAACTTGTGTGCATTGGGTGTGACGATGATATAGCTCAGCAGTCTGTCTGCTTTGGCAGGGAGTGCAATGTTAGAGTGGGTAAAGTATGTGCAGACAACTGTCAGTAGCCGGTAGAACATATAGATACCCATGGGGGCACCAAGCAGCACCACGGTAACCAACGTAAAACTTTCACGGGCAAAATAATCCACAGGGTGATGGCGGGTTCCGGTGGTTGCGTTAACATGGGTATCGCTATGGTGTACCTGATGAAACCGCCATAACCATCTGACATTGTGTAGCAGATAGTGAATAGTGTACTGCGCCAGCAAGTCCAGAATAAGCAGTGCCAGAATTAGTTCTATCCAGACTGGCAGGTCGATCAGATAAAATAATCCCAGCTCATAACTGGCCATAGTGGCGAGCAGGTTAACCAGGATTAAAGAAAACAGTGCGTTGATAAGAATAGTAGTGAACAGAAATGCCAGATTCGTTCGCAGGTGCTTCCATCGGTCGTAGTTTGAGTGAACCAGGGGAATTAACACTTCTGCAATAGAGGCTATAGACAGGCACAAAGCCAGCCACAGTACTTTGTATACGTCTGGCAGACTGGCCAGATAATTTAGAAAAGATTCCATGTTCTGCTCTGATTATGAAGACGAAGCAATAGAACTGAATTGCAGCGTTCAGACTTAAAGGGCGTTAATTCTGCTGATATAGTTTTTAAGCGAACCACAATACTCAGCGCCGGGCGGAATTATAAACAGTTTCAGCGGAGTCTGCGTCAGCGCCGTTACGCGCCTGTGGTGCGGTCTATCTGGTTACGGAATAACCCAGCAATTCGATCAATGGACCCGCGTTATCGCACTGGCTGTTGCTGCTGAGGTATCTGTCCCCGGAGCCGGATGCACAGCTGTAGATCGGAGTTCGATTCGCTGCATTCTGTCGGTAGGCGTAGCCCACCGGCCCGAGCGGCAGATTCCCTGAACAAGTGACATGTTGACTCAGGTAGGAGCCACCATTGAGGCTGCATTCGTAAAGCATGACCGCGTCTGACACATGGTTGCGCATTAACCAGACGGTTGTCAGTGTCTGATATGAATCATCGACGAGTCGGGAAGAGGTGCGAGTGCCCAGACCCGAGTGACGATAGCTTGAGACCTTTGTGTACGGCAGATTCTCGAACCCGCACGAAAGACCGCTTCTGTTGCCGTTTCTGCCACTGGCATTGGCCCATACCGACCAGGCTGGCTTGGCGTTTCCCGGGTGAGTTCTAAGCCCGAGACCAATACCCGCGTCGAGTTCTACCGGATGGTCCTTCATGCGGTGATAGATGTAGTTTTCAATGCCGGGCGTTGCCAGTGCATTGTAAAAAGAGCGGCACAGGTCGGTTGCCTGACCTTGCTCTGATGCGTTGGGTGATATTGAGTTATAGCCCGGGTCACTGAGTGCGGACGTGCACATTGGCACTCTGCGCGTGTACCGGATTGATGTATGTTGCAGTAAGAATAAATAGTAAGGTGCTTGTTACTTGCACTGCCCGGCGCAGGAGATCGGTGATCAATTTAATGGTCTGTATTGAGTTGAAGGGCGTTCAGTTCTATGAGATGAGTGAATGTGAACGAGTGCATAGTCCTCAATTATTTATACAGAGTTTTTATTCTACAGGGATAGTGTTTGAGTTAATTCCTTTGTGTGTATGTTGCCGGTTTTGTAGTGATTGTTGATCTTATCTATGTGCTTAACGTTTTCGGTTTAACTGATTTGATTGACCGTCAGTTCCCTGTGAGTCCGGACAAAAAAATACCCATGAGACGGTAGTGTCTCATGGGTATGGTATGACGCTATGAAGTGTTTGCTTACGAACTCATGTCGTAGGCACGTTCTCCATGGGCGGTAAGATCAAGCCCGATAGCTTCGTCTTCTTCAGTGACACGAATTGGCGTGATCAGTTTGGTCACAAAAACAATGATTGTTGTCATCACGATGGTAAATACACCGACGACTAACAGGCCACCTGCTTGTTCAGTAGCACCCGCATGGCCAAAGACTACGAGCATCAGAATACCGAACATACCACCGGCACCGTGGACGGCAAAAACGTCAAGCGTATCGTCAATTTTCAGGACGTTTTTAATCACACCGCAAAGCACCTGACAAAGCACGCCGGCAATCGCCCCGATAATCAGAGCCTGCACAGGATCGACAGAGCCGGAAGCCGGCGTGATGGAGGCAAGCCCTGCAATAGTACCGGTGACCATACCAACAAGTGATGCTTTACCGTGGCGCATGCGCTCCCACAGCGCCCACGTCAGTGATGCGGCAGCAGCGGAAATATGGGTAACAGTCAGTGCCATGGCAGCACCACCGTCGGCCGCCAGCTGTGAGCCGCCGTTAAAACCAAACCAGCCAACCCATAGCATGGCTGCACCAATCATCACCATGCCCGGGTTATGTGGTGGTACTGCCTTTTCTTTGCGTGGTCCGAGTACTACGGCCAGTACCAGTGCGGCAAGTCCGGCGGTCTGGTGAACAACAATCCCGCCAGCGAAGTCATTAACGCCGTTTTCAAACAGTGACCATTCTGCACCTGCCAGCAGGCCGCCGCCCCAGATCCAGTGTGCAACCGGCGCATAACAAAGCAGCATCCAAAGGCTTGAAAATACCAGTATGAATCCGTAGCCAATGCGTTCCACATAGGCACCGACAATGAGTGCTGGCGTGATAATGGCGAAAGTCATCTGGAAGGCAAAAAACAGCACTTCCGGAATGGTGCCGGAAACCGTGTCTGCGTCAACGCCGTTTAAGAAGGCTTTGCCAAGCCCGCCCCAATAGGCATTGCCGTCTCCAAAGGCAATTGAGTAGCCAGCTGCCAGCCACAGAATGCTCATCAAACACGCTATTGAAAAGCAGTGCATTAATACACTGAGCACGTTGCGTGATCTGACCAGGCCGCCATAAAACAACGCCAGGCCCGGTAGTGTCATGAACAGCACCAGTGCTGTTGCCACAATTATCCAGGCGGTATCTGCCCCAACCATGTTATTTCTCTCTGCATTGATGAATAGTGAAACTGCCGGTGAATACGTAACCACAGCCCCCAAAACCCGATAAGGTTACTAAACTGACCGATGCTTGAGAGCCCTGATCCGGCACCAAAACAGGGCGGCAGTGCACCAAAAGAGGGCAGAGAGGTGCGGAAGATGACTCAGTTCAACTTAATACTGACGTTGCCATGTTAATGATTAATCTGTGGGCAAAGCCGTACCATGGTTTGGCAGGGATTGAACGGGTGTTGCAGGTGGCAATTTCCGACTGCCGGGCGGGCGTTGCGCCTTAAATTCAAACAATAATGATGAGACGAGGTAGTAAGTGAATAAACTAATATTGTCGCTAACGCAGATTCTGGCGGTATTTCTGGTAGTAACTATGCCGGTGCAGGCTGAAACAATGGCCTGTGTGGATGCAGCCAGTGACCCGGATGGCGACGGCTGGGGATGGGAGAACGAGATGTCCTGTCGCGTTGTCACTGCTGGTGCGTGTGTCGATACCGATGGTGACGGCTGGGGTTGGGATGGTGTCGGATCGTGCAGAATAGATGCGGCAGAGTGTATTGATTACGACGGTGATGGCTGGGGCTGGGACGGTACCGGTTCCTGTGTTGTCGGTGAGGATCCAAAAGATCCGCTGCAACCGCATAGCTGTATCGACACTCCGCCACTGCATGATACGTGGGGCTGGAACGGTATTACGTCGTGTCGTGTAGCGCCAGTGCTGCCGGCGACAGACACCTCGGCAATTGCCGGGCTCTGGGATGACAGCGACGAATTTGAAACCTACTACCTGTATATCCGTGATGATGGTTCGTTTGTGTCTTACTACAGCGACGATTCTACGGGTGACTGTTTTGTAGAGGATGATCCCAATGCATTTCCAGAGGTTGCCGGAACACAGATATTTTCGCTCGGTGGTAACCAGTACGAAATTTACTTCTATGAGATTTTTGAAGAAGAGTTGTTTGAAGAGCGGGATGATTATCAGATGTTTGTTGTTAACGGTAATGCGCTTAGTGTGACCTTTGACACCGTCTACTTTGATAGTGCAACCGGTCAGGAAATTACCGCAACCGAAACATTTTTGTACCCTGCTGTTGATATGGATGCAGAAGACATTGAACTGTGCGGCAGTTAGGCTTTAAGTGATAAACAGTGATCTGTCGCCCCGGCAGATCACTACAGTTCAGCGGTTACATAAAGCTCAGCTGTTTATATATAACGCTTTCGGATCAACATAAGCACTGCAAGTGTCAGCAGCAACGGCAGTGATGGAGCACCTGTGCCTGTCCGCGTCGTGCCTTGTGAAGCGTATGAATTGATATTGCTGTCAGGCGGCGTGGTGGATGGCGGGTTTTGCTGCGGTGAATCAGTAACAACGGACGCCACCGACATTTCAATAGAAATATCTGTGGGGTTATCGCTCACGTCAATGGTGTAGCTTGACGCGAAATCGGTGCTGGTGCTGTACTCCCTGAGTTGTCCGCCTTCAAGCCACTGATGTTTAATAGATACCGGACTATTGTTTATCGTGGCATCATCGAGCACATGTGCATAAATGCTTAGCGTGTTAACTGCGGGATCGCCTGAGTATTTCAGGTATACCGCGTCGGCCGGTTCATCCAAACGTACTTCTGCCTGGGCATTGGTGTGCCAGTGCTGCATATCTGATGGCAGGCTGGCTGAGTAAAACTCGTCATAAGCAAACGGCAGGTCTGCGGCATAGGCCATGGTAAAAAGTGTTAATGGTGCAGATTCAAGCTGATAACTATGGTAACTCGCCCCTGCTGAAAACCACGCAATTTTACTTTGTGGCGGTGCCGGAACTGACACAACAAACGGTCCGCTAATTCGTGTGGTGGTGGAGTC
>CALHCI010000060.1 GCA_937931165.1 uncultured Granulosicoccaceae bacterium | reverse complement strand
CAGTTACAGCCGTCAGTGCAAGGCGGAAAAGCGCAGGCATATAGGTCATACGTCGAGCCGAAGATAATAAATAGGGCCAACGTAGCAATGGCGGCTGTAGCGAAGACAAAGTGTTACCTTATTTGTCAAGCGGCCCACTAGGTGGCTGTCCGGGAATGAGGGTCGTCGTGAGGAAGTGATATTTTGAGTCAGATTACTCGATCGTTTGCGGACAATAATTATTCATATTCGACAAAACTGATCAGATAAGCTGGCCAAAATAGCGCTTTCGCAGTACATCATTCCCGGACAGCCACCTGGCGTCGCGTCAGCAACCAGCGGTCGCAACGATCACCTCTCTTTTACCAGCGGGCCCGGGTAATTTCTTCCAGTCGAACCCCGCCGCCGTCAATGCATCTTTAAATAACCTGTTAACACTATAAGTGGCGAGTGTGCCTCCAGGTTTAAGCGTGCCATGCAGTGCTTTTAAAAAATGTGATTGCCATAGTTGTGGATTCTGGCTGACACTAAATGCATCGAGGTAGATTGCATCGAATGTATTCCCGGGCATTTCGTATGTCCTTACATCCGTGTTTATCATGGTTAGTGTGCTATAGCGATTTACTGATGCCTTGATCACTGGCGGGTGGCTGAGTGTTCGTTGCAGCGCTTCGATTTCATTGTCGCAGTCTGTAGTGTTTTTATTTAGCAGTTCGACAATTATCGACATTGGCGGCAGCCGGTTTTCAAAAGCGGTATAACTTAGATCGCATTGGTGCTGTTTAGCGCAACTTGCGGTAAGTAAGAAATTCAGTCCGCTGCCAAAACCGATTTCAAGCACATGGGTAGGCAACCCTTGTTGAAGACGGTTGTTTACCTGTGAGTTTTCAAGAAAAACAGTTATTGCTTCAGTGACAGCACCAAATTTTGAATGGTAGGTTTCGGGAAATGCCGGATGCTTCAGGGTGTAACTGCCATCGTCAGTAACAAACAGCGTTAACTCATTGCGGTCAAACTGCATGTGCTAAAACTTGGCGTGAGTGTTGGTTGAAGTCAGATTGGTAACAGCGAAAGTTACTGTACGTTTTTCAGCGGGCGCGGAATTCTCAGTGTTGCAGTGCGAAACTCTTCACATTCACTGGTAAACAGTTCGGTGCTTCTGGGCATTGGTACTCTGGCAAGTGCGACCCATTCAATGAGGCTTTTGCAGTCGTACAGCAGCTTAATGCCGGTACTGTGTAACCAGGCAGGCATTTGTGTGTCACGGTAGGGTTGTCCCGGAAACTCAGCCAGCCTTTCGCTTGCTGACACGAACTCGGGCCAGATAATGAAGTTGTTTACTGCATCACTTCGCATGGTTTCGCACTCGTGCTTAGCGGTATTTGCAAAATAGTTAATGAGCGCCTCTGCGCCTTCGAAGGAAGGCAGAGGGCAAAGAACAGATTTCATTTGCTCTGCAACCACGTCGATATTTTTCATTGCCTGGGCAATTTTTATAAAACGTGATTCGTAGAACTGCTCAAGCGGGACTGAAAACGCACGGAACGGCTCACCCCATAGTTCATCAATGCCTTCCTGGCCGCTATAGTGTTTAACTTGTTTGCCGAGCTCCAGTGCCTCTTTAAAACACTGACCACATTCCTGCATCAGTTCGTTGTCCCGGCTGATATTGACACCTTTGGCACCCAGATCAACAACGATTCTGAAAATGTCGGTGGCACGATTAAACAGCGCACCAGCCAGCATTGCCGCGTTGACACGCTTTTTTCTCAGATCGGTTTCGCGTTCGTAGGCTTCACGAGCGCAATCCAGCGCATGCCCCGGGGTATTGATGCCGTGTTCTGTATGGTGGAAAGTACGACGCGTCAGCGATTCGATGAGGTTTTTTCGCGCTACAAGAGACTCTGCCGGTGGCGCGTAGTATCGAATCCAGTAGCTGTCGTAGTAGATAAATGACTGCCCGCCCACTTTGTGGCGAGTGCCGTTGGCAAGTTGTAGTTCGCCGGTAGCCGTGTCTACTTCGCAACCGTCCGGGATCCACGACGAGCTACGTCGAAAATTTTTCGTATCGCACGAAAATTCCATTTTAAACTTCCGCGGCTGGGGTGTTGAGTATCATTTTATGGCTCAGGAACACGCGGCGCGCATTATTGCACAATGGATAGCACGATGCAGTGAGTTATTCGCGAAGTGCACAAATTTTATGCCTGATCGCTTAAAAATCAATTACCTGTACCGCAAAGCAACCTATTTCCGGGCAATAATCACCGCGCGAAGCGGGCCCGGATGCCCTTCGATCGTCAATGAACTGTCCTGTGGGTCCAGCGCATCTGTCAGCGATTTGTATGGCATCCAGTCAGTTGGTCGTTGTTCGCTGACTGTGGTGCGAGTGATATCGATACATGTGGCGCTGCTGAATCCGGCGATATCGAGTTGTTGCATCAGTGCAGGCAGGCTCGGCACCGACCAGACATTTCTCATGTTGGCATAGCGATCCTGAGGAATCATTTCCCGGGGTTCATGTCCGTGCAGGATCAGTGTTTCCAGAATCAGTAAGCCGCCACTCTGCAAGTTGTCGTGCAATAGTTTGAGGTGCTCATCCGGTTGTCGTCGATGGTAGAGCACGCCCATTGAAAAAATACATTCAAAGTGGAACGGGTTATCGGTAAGAACTTCAACGCCCAGTGGCAGTACCGTTGCACGGTGTTCGTTAGTGAATCTTGTAATTGCCTGAAACTGGGTGCAAAACAACAGACTGGTGTCCAGTCCGATAACCTGTCTTGCACCTGCGCCCAGCATTCGCAGGCTGTAGTAACCGTTGCCACAACCGACATCGAGAATCGTTTTGTCTTGCAAATCTACGTGCGGCGAAAGTCTTTGCCATTTCCAGTCACATCGCCATTCGCAATCGACGTAGATTCCGTGTAAATCGAATGGCCCTTTACGCCATGGTGTCAGTTTATGCAGGGCAGCTCGTGCTGCTTCTGTGTCGAAATTCTTTTCTGCGGTTGTGGTAATGGCGTTGCTGTTCAGATTTACATTACTACCAGTCTTTTGCGGCAAGGCATCGAGTGCAGACAGCCAGTCGGGAAAGTTGCGCTGACTATCCGGTTGCAGCCTGGCATTGTATTGCGGGGAAATGCGTTCCATCCACTCTGCGAGTTCGGTGTTGTGCAACTGCTGACGAAAATCCGGGATGTTGAAAGGAGTCATTTGAATGTTGCGTGCAGTAGGAATTATCAGGATTATAATCGAGATGCCTGACTGAGTAGTTTATTGTTTGCATGTGATGTACGTACCCCGACTGGGTTCCGTTCGGGATGAAGGCTGCTTCAGAATAAACCGCTATGAGCACAATAAATAAACGCAGACACTATTCGTTGCGTACTGCAAATGCGCATCTACAGGCAACAGACCCTGGCATGGCTAATTTGATTAAACGGATTGGACCCACCAAGGTGCGCAGCGAGGCAGAGCTTTCTGTTTATCAATCTCTTGCCAGAGCCATTGTCTACCAGATGCTTTCTACCCGGTCTGCCGCTGCTATCTACGCGCGGCTGTTACAGTGCTGTGGCGATACCGTAACCCCGCAGTCCGTACTTAAAGCAGGGGAGACCACACTGCGAGAGATTGGTTTTTCGCGTGCCAAAGTCACTTCGCTACTGGACCTGACTGAAAAGGTTTGTAATGGAAGTATTCCTTCAGATGATGTGCTGGTCCGAATGTCAGACCGGGAGCTGATCGATTGCCTCACGCAAGTCAAAGGGATTGGCCAGTGGAGTGTTGAAATGCTGTTGATTTTTAATTTAGGTCGGGCTGATGTTTTTCCTGCAACGGATCTTGGCGTCCGTAAAGGTCACGGGCTCGCCTATGGTCACGATGAATTGCTGTCCGCGGCCAGGTTACTGGAAGCCTCGGAAATCTGGAAACCCTACCGCACTGCCGCTGCATGGTATCTGTGGCGCGCGACAGACAGCGTTGATTGGAATAAGTAGTAAGTGCCTTAGCCTGGACTATTCACAAGGCGACAAGTTCATGATAGCGATTATCTATGCATATAGTTCCAAACAATCGTTTAGACAATATTTTTAAGTTAGCACTGTGTCTATTCACCATCAGACGTAAATATCGCTGCACATCTCGCATGATCCAGCCCGGCGCGTGGCGGGCCACGCTTCTC
>CALHCI010000059.1 GCA_937931165.1 uncultured Granulosicoccaceae bacterium | reverse complement strand
CTGAGCGGAAACTCGCTTGGCAAACCGGAAAACGACTTAACGCGATAGTAATTGCGACCGGGTTCCAGGTCATCACGCAACATGACCGTACTGTTGACAGCGCCGTACTTCTCGCGCACCACAGACATGAAGTTGCTCAGTAACTCCCGCAAATTCAGTATGTTGCCAAAGCCCTTACCGGATTGCAGCAGCGCTCGCATCTCAAAGATCAGTATGTCCTGATGGATCGCTTTGTTTCGATAGTAATCGAGTTCGTCTTCTACCGAGATTGGGCCTTGCCCGCGTTTGCCCTGTCTGGCCGGAACCAGCTCGGCTACCTGCTCGTCATTGGCAACCGAGGGAGACTCGATTTCACTGGTTAAATCTTCCAGATCATATTGATACTCCGCTTCTTCTGGTGCTGCCACGTTGTTACCCTGTCGTCTTAAAATGGTGTACCGCTGTAACAGTGATCGGACATGCGCACCATTAGTTGAGCGCATCACGCAGAGTGAACTGTGTCGCAACGTGTCAGTGACGTATTTGGGGAAACCTGTACTACCCTACCGGGGGTACACTTCAGCCCTGTTATCAAACTCTTCCCAGTTTTCAGCGGAGCCCAGACCCGATGCATCTCGCACGATTTCCACGCAAATTTATGGCACATCTGCCAACCCCGCTCGAGCCACTGCCGCGACTGTCTGCGGAGCTTGGAGGCCCGGAGATCTGGATCAAACGTGACGACTGCACGGGCTTGTCTACCGGCGGTAACAAAACCCGCAAGCTCGAGTTTCTGATGGCAGAGGCCGAACTCCAAAAAGCTGATCTGGTAATGACTCAGGGGGCGACTCAATCCAACCACGCGCGCCAGACGGCTGCGTTTTCTGCCAAGCTCGGTATGCAATGCCACTTGTTACTGGAAGACCGTACGCATTCTAATAATGCCAACTACAACAACAACGGCAACGTCATACTTGATCACCTGCACGGCGCGACCACCGAGAAATACCCTGACGGGCTCGACATGAACGCCGAGATGGAAAAGGTGGCCGATCGATTCCGCGCCGAAGGCAGGAACGTTTACACCATCCCCGGTGGTGGCTCGAATACCACCGGCGCACTCGGTTACGTTAACTGCGCTTTTGAGTTACTGTCCCAATGTAATGATCGCAACCTTAAAGTTGACCATATTGTTCATGCTACCGGCAGCGCTGGAACACAGGCAGGACTGATCACCGGTCTTAAAGCCATGAACGCAAACATCCCGCTGCTCGGCATTGGTGTCAGAGCACCAAAAGAAGCACAGGAAACCAACGTCTACAACCTGGCCTGTGCGACAGCAGAAAAACTGGGCTGCGAAGGTGTGGTAAACAGAGAAGATGTTGTTGCCAACACTGACTATGTTGGTGAAGGCTATGGCATCCCAACTGAGAGCGGCCTTGACGCTATTGCGATGTTTGCAGAGCTTGAAGCTATTCTGCTAGACCCGGTGTATTCCGCCAAAGGTGCGGCAGGATTTATTGATCTGATACGCAAAGGGCAATTTAAAAAAGGTGAGCGCGTGGTCTTTCTGCATACCGGTGGTGCTGCGGCATTGTTTGGTTACGACGGTGCTTTTGATTTCTCGGGGCGATGGGTAGCAAGCTAAACAGGTACTACAACAAATTTTAGTCAGTTTTAATCAGTGACACCAGCGTGCGCACCTTTGATTCAGAGGTGCGCGTTGCACCACCCGCAGGGGTAAATGTAAACCAGTTGTCAGACATCAACACTTTATCTGTACAGGATGCGTGCACTTCACTGACACCAACAGCAAGTAGTTGAGCTATGTTGTCTGCATTCACGCCACTACCCGGCATCACGCTGATTCGCCCTGCCGCACGACGGTACATTTCACGAATCACCGGCAAACCTTCAACAGCGGTTGCACTGCCACCTGACGTCAGTACCCGCTCAAACCCCAGATCAATCGCAATATCCACTGCCTGCAGTTGGTCCGGGACGACATCGATCACACGGTGCAGTGTGCGACCCAGTGAACCTGCGGCAAGCGATAATCGTTCAAGCATGGCAACATCAAGCTGGCCATCATTTTCCTGTGCACCCAGAACAACACCATCGAGCCCGGCGTTTTTTGCGGCATTGATATCCGCTAACATGATGCGCTCTTCATCACGGGTAAATTGAAACAACCCGGCCCTTGGGCGGATCATTGCATAGCAGGGTACGGACAGTGAAGCTGCCGCCTGCATTAAACCCACAGAAGGCGTTAAACCCCCTTCAGAGAGTGCGGCACATAACTCAAGCCGCCCGGCCCCCGCACATATTGCAGCCTGTGCGCCTTCAATGGTGTCGACACAGACTTCAAGCAGTGGTTTTGGATGTGTTTGTTGTTGCTGTGCCAAATCAATGGCCAAAGTAGGCTTCAGTTAAGCGTTTGTCGTTGCGAAGCTCATCTACCGTGCCCTGCGCCTTGATTACCCCTGACTCAAGTACATAGAGCCGTTCGGCAAGTGTCATTGCAAAGTTGGCGTTCTGTTCGGTGATGACAATAGTAGCGCCGAGTTCATTACGCATTTTTTTTAATGCTTCAGCAATTTCTAAACACACTTTTGGCGCCAGCCCGATAGTCGGCTCATCGACCAGCAGTAAACGCGGACTGGTCATTAGTGCACGCCCGAGAGAGACCATTTGTCTTTCGCCACCAGACTGAGTACTGGTTTCCTGTTTACTGCGCTCTTTGAGTCGTGGAAACAACTGATGCACGGTAGTAAGGTTCTTTTCGATATCTGCGCGCGCCGTGTAAGCCCCCACCATTAAGTTATCGTGAACACTCATATAAGGGAAAAGATTAAAACGCTCAGGCGCATAGCCCACACCACTTGAAACAATACCGGCACTACCCAGCCCAACCAGCGATTTGCCTTCCATGCGAATATCACCGGTCACGGTAGTCAACCCCATCACACTGTCTAACAGAGTCGACTTGCCTGCGCCGTTGGCACCAACAATCGCAATGATCTCACCGGGTTCTACGTTAATACTAACGTTATGCAGCGCCTGCGCCTTACCGTAAAAAGCGCTGAGCTTGTCTACTTCAAGAAACGACATCTACGCAGCCCCCAAATACGATGAACGCACTGCTTCATCATTCAGGACTTCATTAAAGCTGCCTTCGGCGATCTTGCTGCCGTAGTTGATCGCAATCACTTTATCAACCAGTGGCTCCAGTGCTTTGAGATCATGACTTACAATCAGAAAGGTCATTCCATCCTGCCGCATCTGCTGTATTAACACCGTGATTTGTGCAATTTCTGCAACGGTTAGCCCTGCAAAGACTTCATCAAGCAGCATCACTTTGGTGCCGGTTGCAATGGTGCGAGCCATCTCGAGCTTGCGTAAATCCCCCATCGCCAACTCACCGGGAGTCTTTTGCAGATCTGTTTCTGTAAACCCGACACTCAACGCAATTTCAGTTTCCTGTTGATAACGTGGCTTTGCAGTGATCATCTGCCAGATATTGTTAGGCATTAACCCGACGCGGATATTTTCCAGCACATTCATGTCTGTGAAAGGCCTTGGCACTTGATAAGTACGGCTGACCCCGCGACGTATTCTTTCAGGTGTTGAATCGCTGGAGATTTCCCGTCCATACAGCTCAATAGAACCGGAGGTCTGGCGGTGCTCTCCCATAATTTGTGCAAACACGGTAGTTTTGCCTGCGCCATTCGGACCGATTAAACCGACTGATTGTCCATCTTCAACATCAAAAGACAGGTTGTCCGTCGCGACCAGGCCGCCGAAACGCTTCACCAGATTAGTGATCCTGAGCGCGGCACTCATGACGCACTACTCTGCTCTGAGCCGGCACCACCTCGTAATCGCTGCCAGCCCTTGCTGAAAATAGCAATTAAACCTTTGGGTTCATACATGTATAACAGCAGAGCGATCATGCCGTAAATAAAGTAACGCTCCGCACCCGGCAGATACGGTCGCAGATACTCAAGCAGAAACGTAAGAAAGAACGCACCTATCACCGGACCAATTATGGTTGAAGCACCACCAATCAGTGCGGCAACAATAATGGTGAACAGAAAATTGATGTCAAACAATGCACGCGGTGCGATTGACCCGAGATAATGCACATAGAATGCACCACCCAGCCCGGCAACAAATGCACTGGTTAAAAACGCAAAGAGCTTAAGCTTAGTGACACTTAAACCACTACCACGGACTGACTCTTCATTCATACCCACTGCACTTAACGCGGTGCCAAGCTGGGTTCGCATTAACAACCACATACTCAACGCCACAGCCAGCATAAGACTCACTGAAAGATAGTAGCCGTTGACCGCACCGCGGGTAAGCGTTTGCACCCCGGACATTCCGCGTGTACCACCAGTCAGATCCGGTCGTATCACCTGTACTAACTGATACATTAACTCCATAAACGCGAGTGTTACCAGCGCAAAATAGCTGCCTTTAATTCTAAGCGCGGGCAGAAACACCACAACGCCACCAACCATGGTCATCGCCACCGCAGCCGGTATAGCCAGCTCAATGGGTACATCAAAGCGCTTTGTCAGAATGGCAGACGTGTATGCACCAATACCAATCAAAAACGGATGCCCGAAACTGATGTAACCGGTGCGGCCGGATAATACATCCCAGCTGATCGCAAAAATGGCCAGAAAATTCGCAAAGATTAATGTTCGCAGTGTGCCTTTGGAGACAAACTCCGGGATAGCAAACATCAGGGCAATAAATGCCAGCCACATCAGAAAGTGAGTCAGGCGAAGATTCATTAAAGTTCCTCCCGCCCGAACAACCCCTGCGGCCGCACCACCAGCACGCCAATGATCAACAGCATGGTGAACACACCGCGCAACTCAGGAGCAATTACTGCAACAGCCAGCACTTCCATAAATCCGACAATATGCGCCACAATCAAAGTGCCAATTATTGAACCAATGCCACCCACAATAACCACCGCAACAGAAATGATCAGTGGTGCCACCCACATCGACGGTGACAATTGTGTGTAACTTGCGAAGAACACACCAGCCGTTGCACCGAGTGCACCGGAAAGTCCCCAGGTAAACATATTGATTTTGTCTGGATCAACTCCGGAGATAGATGCTCCACGCGTATCCATACTGACAGCCTGCATGGCACGACCCACATGGGTTTTACGCACAAAGAAATACAAGCCAATAAGAATTGTCCAGCTGGCCATAGTGGCTGCCAGCAGGTTGTAAGTTACTGAAGCCCCGGCCACCTGGGTGACACCAGCGACAATCGGCAACAGAATCTTGGAACTGTCCCCATAAATGAATACAACGCCCGCCTGCAATACCACCGCAAGGATAAGCGTTGAAATTTCAACTGCTACATGATTACCCTTCAACGGTTTGACCAACAGCCGGTACTTTAATAAACCGACCATGCAACCAACAATGGCTGCAATGAACAACCCGATCAGTTTCGGCACACCTAGCGTTTGCGAAATGGTGAAGTACACATAACCGCCAATCAGCAGGTAGGCACCGTACGCCAGATTCAATACTCGGCCGACACTGAATATCAGTGTGAACCCCATTGCAATGAGCGCGTACAAACCGCTCAGCAACAAACCCTGAATTATTATTTGCATTGAGTCTATTCAAACTGGCGAGCGCTTACAGAAGCGCCCGCCGGTGTGGTCAGGAAAGCAGGTTTACTGCTTTACCCAACTTGGCACGGTGAAGTCACCTGTGGCATATTTTTCAGGATAAACCACGGCATTGCTGCCATCTTCATACCACTGAATCACCACCATGGAAGGCGAACCGTCTTCATAAGGCTCAGTGATATCAAAGCGCGCATTGTGCGGATAGGTGCGACCGGTACGCGGTTCAACTTCATCATTACCCCAGAAACCGTAACGCAGCCATGGCTTACCATCGAGGTCGAGTTTGAGATCCTGCTTTTCCATCGCTTCTACCCAGGAAGTGTTGTTAAATCCGCCGGCTTCCTCAGCCGCGGCCATTGCCTGCTTCACACCGTGGTAGGCATTAAACCCGTTAAAGTGAGGCATCACAGGGCGCGATTTGTACTTTGCCTGATAGGTGTCAACAAACGCCTGAGAAACCGGGTCGAGTTTGAATCCAACCGACGGTACCGGAGACAGTGTGGAGATACCACCAGCCGCACCACCGGTATCTTCCCAGAACTCCTGACCCAGCGCCGCGACGTTTACACCGGTCATACCCATAGGCACTTGCAGCTTCACGTACTGGGAAGAGACCACTTGCGAGTTAACCGAACTGATCAGATAGATAAAATCTGCACCGCTATCCTGCGCACGTGAAAACAGTGGCGCGAAATCATTGGTGGTAATGTCATATACCAGCGTATCGACAACCTCTATACCGGCATTGGGCGCAAGTGCGTCTGTGACGAGTCCGGCGATCGCACCACCAAACGCAGTATCTTCCTGCAGAATAATTACCGAGTCCCAACCCATCTTTTCTTTCAGAACGTCTTTACCGAAATCAATGTACAGCGTGGCAAGCGCTTCATCGGAGGCGATGTTCATGAAGTAGGGCTTCATGGAGTCATAGTCTTCGACAATCATATCGATAATGCCGATGTAGGAAGTCCACGTATCGAGTGTTGGAATCTGGAACTCCTGCATGCGCGGCATCCAGCCGAGTGATACATCGTCTATAGAGCCCGAGATAATAAAGTCGACTTCTTCAGATTCTGCAAGAAACTCGTAGGCCTTGACCCCTTCGGTCGGATCTTCGGCAGTATCTGCCTTGACAAGCGTTATCTGCTCACCCAGCACACCGCCATTGGCATTGAGTTCTTCAATGGCGATTTCAGCACCACGCAATGTACTAAGACCGGTATCGGAAGACAAAGAACCGATAAAGCCCACTTTTATTTCTGCTTGTGCCGCAGTACTGACCGCTGCCGTTGTCATGGCCGCTATACCCAGCGCCATCAGCCGCGATGATTTTTTAAAGCTCATTTTCTCTCCTCACCTTATTGGTTAAATAGATGTAAACCCTATAAAGCAATATTGCCGTCTGGGTCATGGATGATCGCATCGACATCAATTTCTACCATCATCCCGGGCTGAGTTAGCCCGGCCTGCACTCCGGTTAATACCGGATTCACTCCTTTAAAAAACTCGCCATGTGCTTTTACAAACCCGCCGGCACTGGAAATATCTGTCAGGTAACAACGGGTTCTAACCACATGCTGACGTAGTGCGCCGACTTCACCAAGCGCCTCTTCAATTCTTTGCAATATATATAATGACTGGGCGTAGATATCACCCGGTGCGTGCAACTTGCCGGAAGGTTCTATCGCAGTAGTACCGGCCACGTAGACAAAAGGCCCGACACGTTTTGCACGTGAATAGCTACCCACCTCTTCAAATCTGCCACCCGACTGAAAACTCTGCAGCATTAGTTAAGGCTCAGTCGCTGACGAATATTTTCTGCGGCAATGCCAAGCAGTTGCAGCTCATTGTCTGTGAGCGGCAGTTGCTCTACGCCTAATAAACCACTCAACACGATATTCGCCGGTACGCCAAGCACCACATGATCAAGGCCATACTCTCCGTTCAGCATAACCGACACCGGTACCGGACCCGTCTTTGCACCGCGCATGTGATCAAGCAGTTCAACGCTCGAATGAGCCGGCGCAATTGTCGCTGAGCCGGATTTTTTTAATGCCACTACCTGTCCACCACCGGTAATTGCGTCCTGCACACAATCGTCTATTTGCTGCTGAGACAACAGTTCATTAAGTGGTCTGCCTTTTATTTTTGCCTGCGATGTCACCGGCACCATTTCATCACCATGGCTGCCCAGGGCGATGGCTTCGACATCTGCTGTGGCAACACCGGCAGCTTTCGCAAGCGATACTCTGAACCGGCTACTATCCAGTGTGCCGGCCATCCCCAGCACACGCTCTCTTGGAAAGCCGGTAACGCGCAACATCTCTACCGTCATTTCGTCGAGCGGGTTGGTAATAACAATAACAATCGCATTGGGTACCTGAACTTTCAGCACCTCACCAATTGAATGGATAATTCGTTTATTGACGTTGATCAGGTCTGCACGTGTCATCCCTGGAGAACGTGCTCGACCCGCTGTAACCAGCACCACCGAAGCGCCCGCTACCTGTGCCAGATCTGCAGACCCGGTCACTTTGCTGCGGGTGCGTGTAATACCACCGGCATGGTTAAGATCCAAAGCAACAGCCTCAGCCATACCGGGTGCGATATCAATAAGGGTTATATCATCAGCAATGTCATGGTTGGCAGCAAGGTGTGCAATGTTGGCCCCTACACCACCAGCACCGACAATGGCAATTTTGCCAAAACGTTTTGCCGCTTTGCTCGCACCACGTGCCGGTGCCACCCATTTTGCACCACGCCTGTACAACCCGCGCCTTAACGCTGTGTTGCCATCCGTAACCGGGTGGGCAGGTTTTTCGAGTGGCCCTTCAAGTAACTGTATACCCAGACGTTGAGCAGTTTCGGTTGCCAGTGACGTTACAATGTCTCCCGGCAGTATTTCAAAAACTATCCTTCCACGTTGCCGCGCCTGTTCTAACAATTCCGCACCAATGACGCGACGCTCCCGCATGGTTATTGCGCCTGACCTTCAACCGCTTCAATGGCAGCCACCGCTGCTGCCATTGCCGTGTTCACTGAATTTTCCGAACCGGAGAAAAACAATCGGCCATAGCGCCCGACAGCACGCACCTCGACAATATCAATCTCTGCAGACTTCTCTGCTTCGTTGGTCGCAATAGCGATGTAGGCAGCAGGCTCACACTCGACAATACCGAGTGTCTGCCCCGGCACCAGCAACGAACCTTTGCGCCACTTATTAAGTAACTGTGCCTGATACGGCTCTACCGAGTTGATGATCTGGGTGTTGGCGATAGTCGGCTTTAACCGATCTGACATAGAAGCGCCCAACTCGGTCAATATCGCTTCACGTGCGGCGGTGACTTCTGCATTTGATGGTGAACGGAGGATAAAAAATCCAAACTCACGTTCGACCAGTTGTGAGGTCGCTTCTACCGAACTGGCTTTGAGCGCACGATCAATCAGGGTGAAGACTTCGTTGCCCGGCGCAAACTCGCCGATTAAAACAGTATCACCGGACAGTGGTATCGAACCCTGTACCGTGGCACCGTTGTAGGCGGCAAACTTTGGTTGCAGATTGTCGATTTGCATCAGCGCTCTAATCGTGATGTCGCTCATGCGCCCTCTCCGTATTGCTCGTAAATGTCACGCCATGGCCTGCATTCGTAGGCAACGCGCTTTATGTTGATTAAATGCAGTGCAGTGACATTATCTGAAGTGATCGAACCTGACCACGTACCTGTACCCAACATAAAACTCGGTTCGAGATCGGTGGAGTATCCCATGCCACCCATAATGGCCGGTGTATTCACCAGCACTCTGCCGGTAGGCGCTGCTGCAAAGTCGGCAACTACGGCAGGGTCTGCAGAATGAACCACCGAGGTATGACCCCAGCCTTCAAACTTCGCGATACGATGAGACAGATCTACACCATGCTCTGTGTCTTTTGCTTCATAAAACGCCAACACCGGATTAAGTTTCTCCGCCGACAATGGTCGCTGCCAGCCGATTTCGGTTTCTTCCGAAATCAACGCTCGAGTACGCGGTGGCACAGAAAACCCTGCATATTCTGCCAATACCTGTGGTGACTGCCCTACCCGTTCAGGGTTCATCGAACGCGGGCCGTTAAAAATCACACCGGCCAACCGGTCCGCTTCAGCGGGTGTACAAAAATAACCCCCGTGCAGTTTTAATTCGTGCCTAAGCTCACGCGCTACTGCTTTATCTGCAATGACGGCCTGTTCGGAAACACAGGCAGTACCATAATCAAAGCACTTGGAAGTAATGATTTGCTCTGCCACCTCTGCAAGGTCATCTGCTTTGCTTTTATGTACGTAGCACGGCACATTACCGGCACCGACTGCAAGCGTTGGTTTACCGGATGAGTATGCCGCCTTAACCATGGCAGGGCCGCCGGTGGCCATCACCACCGAAGTGCGCCGGTGGCTCATGAGCTCTGCCGTACCCTGCTGCGTTACCTGATCGAGGCACTGGATCAAACCACGCGGCGCCCCCATTCGCTCGGCAACATCTGCCATGATCTTTACCGTCTCAAGACCGCATTTCACGCCACGCGGATGTGGCGCACAAACAATGGCATTGCCCGCCTTAACCGCTGACAACACTTTAAAAATAATGGTAGAGGTCGGATTAGTCACCGGGATTAACGCGGCAACCACCCCCATTGGCTCACCGAAAGCTGCAACCTTCGTGGCATCGTCTCGCCACAGTAAACCCAACGTAGTAATATCACGCAGGTAATCCGCAACCGACAATGCATTAAACAGATTTTTTACGCGTTTGTCGGCAACGTTGCCATAACCCGTTTCATCGACCGCCATCTGACCCAGGCGCTTTGCCTCGGGCTCTATAGCACGCGCCATCGCATCAACAATGCTGTTGATGTGTGACGGATCAGTACCAAGAAATTTCTGGTAGGCAGCAAACGCGTCTTCCGCACAACGCCTTGCAGCCGCGACTGATTGAAGATCAGCATCCATTAGCGATCTCCGGAGGCGATTTTGTCCATCGCTTTTCGTGCTGTGTCGATATCGTTTGCAGAAATACCAATCGTGTTAAGCCTGCGACCGGCCGCCGCCACATCAACACCGAGTACACTACTAACCAGTGTCACCATGGCCTGAGTCATTGGTGTTGGCGTGTTAGTGATTGCTGCAGCTGTTAATAACGGCACCAGTGACCCGATCACGCCATCGCGCAGTATTTCGGCGCTTGCCTCACGACCCGGGATGCGCCGACTGCCGTCACCTCGTGCCGCACCCGCATGGAGTGCGATCCATTGCTGCGCATCCGGCAGGTTGCGCATACCAAAGTGACGCGCCACCTGTAACCGTTCTTCAGCTAACTGTGAGATGACTGAGTGCTGTTCTGCACCAATCAATGAAGCAAAGGTTTCGTTCTCGGCAAGCGGTTGCCCGCCCATCGGAACATCTACTGAACCATCACCCACTGCCGGACCATTGATTAACAGCGCGGGTATTTCGACCAGTGCCGAACCGTCGGCAAAGCCACTTTGCAAGACACTTTCTACCGGTGTGATGTTGGGAAGGTATCGCTGGAGTTGTGCAATGACATGGGTTCTGCCGCTTGGCAGCGTCGCTGCCGGTACCGGCAAACATTGAGACAGATTCAGTTGCGCACCACTTTCACTGATAAAAAACGGCAATCCCTGCGTTTCTACAATAGTGATATCAGCCTTGCACCCGCCAATGCGTAAAAACCACGCCGCTTCGAGTGCACCCAGTGAACGCCCGGGGGCAAGCACCAGCACCTGACCATCAGACAGATGATCAGCAAGTACCATGGCATAGGTTCTTTGCTTATGAACGGGGCCGGTCAGAAAGATAACATCAGCACCGGCAACAGCATGATCAAGTTCTGCCGTGGTTTGAATAGACGGCACACCTTCACGATCAATCTGGTAGGAACCAACCGGACCTGCTCCGCGCAGAGCGATGCCACCGCCACTGCGTAACTGTTCGAGCTCTGCACCATAGGCTGAAAACAGTGAAACGGTTGCGCTTTCTGACAGGCATAGTGCCGCAATCAGACGCGCATCTGCACCGCCACCCAATACGGTGACACGGTTTAGCGCTTTACCTTCAGCGGGTTGTGCCACTGAGGTTTTGCGACTGACGGCTTCGGTAAAGTCGGCGAACTCATTACTCATGAGCGATATCCGAACGCTGCTTTGCTACACATTGAATAGCTTGCTGCGATTACAGCGATTCGATAATCGCTTCAAGCTCATCATGCGGACGTGCAATGACGTGCACAGCCACCACTTCCCCGACTTTATTGGCAGCAGTTGCACCGGCATCAGTCGCTGCTTTTACCGCACCTACCTCTCCGCGTACCAGTGTCGCCACCAGACCGCCACCCGGTTTGGTCTGGCCCAGCAAAGTGACGCTGGCTGCTTTGGCCATTGCATCAGCGGCTTCAATGGCAGCAACAATGCCACGTGTTTCGATCATGCCCAGTGCGGTTTGACCCGGTGCAGGTTTTGCCATGATGGTATCCTCGTATCTTTAACTGGTTCGGTTCAGATTTTTTTTGATCGGCGTGCTTTGCTTTTGCGCGCCGCAGCCTTTTTAGCGACCGTGTTTTTTACACCAGTATTCTTATCACCAGTGCTTTTATCGCTATTAGAAGATGATTTGGAGATTCGTGTTGCGCGAGATTTATTTACCGGAGGCCTGGCGACTGCAATGCTGTCGATAATCGCTATAACGCAAGCGTCAACCGGCAGCGTAGATGCGTTCTCTGCAAGTCTTGCCGCAGACCCCTGCACCAGCAACACTTTATCACCCACACCGGCACCCACTGTGTCGTAAGCAACCACAGCAGCCTCCAGCACGGCATCGTCGCCATCAACAATATTGGTTAGTAACAACGTGCCACCCACCAATGCTGCATCTTTGGTGGTGGCGGTAACGGTGCCGGTAACCACTGCGACTTTCATTTAGAAGTTATCCAGGTATCTAGCGGTTTCAACCGGTGTCACCTGATTCGCAAAGAAGTCGAGTTCACGCTCACACTGCTGCAGGGTGAGTTCGTACATGTCATCACCCATGACGTCTTTCATCCATGAAGACCCACGCGCCAGTGCTACCGCCTGTGCAAGGTCAGTCGGAATGGGGTCGGCGTCTTCTGCTTCATAGCCGTTACCTTCAGTCATGGCACTTGGCTCGATCGATTGCTCGATACCGTCGAGGCCAGCTGCAATATCAGTCGCGAGTAGCAGATAAGGGTTGCAGTCTGCGCCTGCATCACGCTTTTCAACGCGGGTAGCACTTTCAGAACCCTGAATTATGCGAAGCCCGACGGTGCGGTTATCAATTCCCCAGGTGGTGTTGATGGGGCAGAAGGTATACGGCTGACGACGTCTGAATCCATTGACTGTGGCGCTGCCGCAGATAGCGTTCTCTGCCATTCTTTTTTGTAGACCACCGACAAAATGCTTACCGGCCTGACTTAACTGACCGTTGTCTGCAAATATATTTTTACCCTCTTTCCACAATGAGTAATGGCAATGGAAACCGTTACCGGACTCTTCAAAAAACGGTTTGGCCATAAAGGTTGCTTTATACCCGTGCTGATTAGCAAGTTGCTTCACTAATGAACGAAACATCACAACGCGATCAGCAGAATCCAGTGCACTGCCATAACGAATGTTTACCTCAACCTGCCCGGCTGCATATTCAGGATTAGATTGTTCTATCGGTATACCGGCATCATTAATCTGGCTGCGAATGGGCCCGAGCACATGTTCGAGCTCTGCGGCACGGTCAAGCCCGTACACGCCAATGCCAGAGTCTTTGGGTTTATTGGTCTCGGGGTCCAGCAGATAAAATTCGAGTTCGGTACCCACCTGAACATCAAACCCTAAGTCTGCGGCGCGCTTAACCTGGCGCTCTAACACAATGCGCGGGTCTATCGGTACCGGCTTGTGATCCATGCCTTCGGCGCGTGCGAAAGACATTGCCACTCCCGGTTCCCAGGGCAGTGCGACCGGTTTGGTCATTGGAAACATATGGAAATCCGGGTAGCCATTGTCAAAATTGACGCAAGGCGTGTCCCAGACATCGCAAGTCATATCGATGGCAAAAAGTGCGATGGAGTACGCGTTCCCCGAGTCGCAAATAGTTTTCCAGTGGCTGGCGGGAATACGTTTGCCACGCATGATGCCGTTTAAATCCCCCAGACCAATAACAACGGTATGAGTACCTTCAGGAAGTTCGAATGCTTCTTTTGACACTGTAAAAACCCTTGCTAGATGAGTTTCCGGTAAGTTATTGTATCCTGTATACAGTATCCATGTATCAATTCAAAAAGCAAGGAATATTATGGCCGGCAGCAGCAACATTATCGTCGTGGGCGGCGGCATTGCAGGCACCATGACCGCCCTTCACCTGCAGCGTCGAGGAGCGCAGGTGACGTTGATTGATCGCTGGGAACCGGGCCATGCGCGTGCGGCCTCAAGTGACTACAACCGCGTGATCCGTGCTATTTCGGGCCGCGACGAGTTTTACACGCGCTGGGCTCGCGACGCCCGTCAGCGCTGGCTGGAGTTACAGGCAGAAACCGGACAAAACCTGATGTACGAGTGTGGTTGTCTGATTCTGGCCACCGAGGGTCACTGTGACTGGGAAGACGCCACCGCGCACACTTTCGATAAAGTCGGCGTGCCCTATCACAAGTTTGATCAGTCAGAGATATCTGCCCGGTTTCCACAGTTTAAAACGGACGACATTGCCTACGCACTATACGAACCCGAGGCCGGATTACTGATGGCACATCGCTGCATCATTACCGCAATAAATCTGTTTAAAAAAGAAGGTGGTGTGGTAAAGCGCGGCCATGTTAGAACGGACAACAATGAAAAACCCACACTCGATGGCAAGCCACTGCAAGCGGATGTCATTATCATTGCCACCGGCGCCTGGGCCGCCGACATGTTTCCACGCACCATTAAACCGATCTCTTCGATCATCGGTATCAACGTGCTCTATACCTCTACACCGGATGGCAGCGATGCATTTGATATGGAAAAGATGCCGTGCTGGATAGATCATGGCCAGGGATCATTTGGTATTCCATCAAGCGAAGGCTCCGGTGTAAAAGCCGCCATAGTGATCCCTGACAAAATTGACCTCGATAACGATGAACGCCTCATCCGGCAACAAAGCCTTAATCGAACACGCACGTACATACAGCGGCGTTTACCCCTGCTTGAAAATGAAAAAGTTGTCGATTCAAAGTTTAATCAGGTCATTCTGACACCGGATACCCACTTCGTTGTTGACTGGCACCCGGAGCACGATAACGTTTTGTTTGCTGGCGGTTGCTCCGGGCACTTATTTAAACAT
This sequence comes from uncultured Granulosicoccaceae bacterium, assembly GCA_937931165.1. Taxonomy (GTDB): domain Bacteria; phylum Pseudomonadota; class Gammaproteobacteria; order Granulosicoccales; family Granulosicoccaceae. Next base: position 13,781 of record CALHCI010000059.1, on the reverse strand, counting down.
GGCCCGACGTTTGGAGATTTTGTCGCCGGCGTTGCTGTACGGGACTACGGCACTGCAGATCGATTTAAACTTGGCGCCAGAAAGAAACTAAGCCCGAAAGAAAGTCCTTCGGGCAGATAACAAAGTCACCTGTCGGGCGCTAACCCGGCAGGTTCCGCGCACCAAAGGCTGGTTACTTATTAACCCGTAGCTAGCCGGCATAGTTAGCCGGCATCCAGTCGCAGCTTTTCCTGAAAGGTAACAAAGCGCACTGCGTCAACAGCTTCTACCCTGCCAATCGATGCACTACTGTAAGTCGCCGATAACACCTTGCCCTCATGGTTGAGCACAAAGTTGGAAGGTTGTATCAAACCACGACGATCTTCCCACCACGAGCCAAGTGTATTTGCCTGATCCCGGGTAACGCTGTGCGCCACCGGAAAAGGTAAATCACCGGCAATTTCTACAGAGTTTTCAAGATTATCAGTGCTTGCTGCTACCACACGGGTATTGAGTTTTTGTAGTTCTGAATATTGGTCACTGAAACCGCCCAACTGACGGAGACAGTAAGGTCAGAACTTACCCCTGAAAAAAAGCACAATCTGATACGCACCGGGCTGCAATGGTTCCGGCACCGTTATATCACTGCCATCTGTGGCAGTGAGTTGCATTACCGGAAAGCTATCTCCGGTGGTCAATTTTTCATTCACAGGCTTTTCCTTACGTTTAAGAGTTTTCAGTATACCTGACATGCCCTTGTGTGGTGTTCCAGAGACATCGCGGGTCAGGGTTCAAAGACTACTCCGACGGCAGCAATCCTCACAGGCACAGCAACCGGGTAAAGTCAGGCCAGCGCGGCAATAAATTCGCTATGGTTCAGCGCCGTGGTACGGTAGCTACCTTTCTCCGACATCAGCTGTTTGTGCCGCAGATTCTGTTCTGAGTTTACCTTTTGGAGCCAGCATTCCTCTCTGCCGCGCTCAAGCAGTTGGTCATAGAAGTGTCTGTGTGGCGCGAGACCGACACTCGCTCTTCGCTTAATCCAGATTTGTCGGGTCGACAACATCTTCTAGTGAATGGTACTGCAGTGAATCGTCTATCGAAAAACACTGTGCCATACACGGATGGCAGAAAAGAAAGCGCCAGACAGCGATCAACAACCAGCACATACTGAGGCCCGCGAGCTCTCCAAAATACGCGCACAGCTCGCGAGGGCGCTAAAAGCCGAATGTATTGCAAAATCTACAACCAGGCAGGGTTAACCCTTTTCCGCGAGCCGGATGCACCCTGTCATGCTGTTGCACAGCTTACCACAACTGCTTTTTTGCTCGAAATACACCAATCCCGGCCACGCTGTTACAACCTGTTACAACCCGATACGCGACTGCAATGCTTCCGCGGCGCCGCTGGCCGACACTATATTTGCCATAAGGCAATCACGAATACACAGGAATAAAAAATGAAACGCTCTACCAAGATTATTACCACCGTTGCTCTGACAGTTGGCCTGGTTGGCGGTGCTGCCGCCATCGGTAAAAAACACTACGGCAGCCACGAAAAGCGTGCTGAGTATGTTGTCTCATACATTACCGAAGAACTGGAACTGGATTCTACACAGTCTCAGGCGCTTGATGTATTAAAAGATCAGATGATGTCAGCACGTGAAACCATGAAAACTAAACCTATGCGTGAAGAGGCGATGAACCTGCTTAACGCTGAAACTTTCGATCGCGCCGGTGCGCTTGAAATGATTACCGCAAAAACCGCGGCAGTCAATGAACAGGCCCCGGATATGGTTAACGCATTCGGCGACTTTTTCGACAGCCTGAATACAGAACAGAAAGCCGAGATCACCGAGCTTATGAAAGAGCATCGTGGTAAAGGCGGTCGTCACAAGCACAGAGGTTAACCCTCTCATGATTTGCGAAGGCACGTTGGCCGGGGTTTGCCCCGGCCAATTTGCTGCAGGTTTAACTTAGTTGCAGGTATACTTTAATGGTACTTCGAATACAGATCAGGCAATGCTCAACGTTTTAATCATTGACGATGACGAAAAGCTCGCGCAGCTGGTTAAAGAATACTGCGCGCGCTACAACATCGAAGTCACCGAAGCTTCACTGCCTTCAACCGGGCTTGCAGCGCTGAAAGACAAGGAGTTTGACGCTGTCATTCTCGATGTCATGCTGCCGGAAATGGATGGTTTCGAGGTATGCAAAGCCATCCGGAGTTTCAGCGAGATCCCCATCATTATGCTGACCGCTCGCGGTGATGTAATGGATCGGATTGTCGGCCTTGAGCTGGGTGCCGATGATTATCTGCCCAAGCCGTTTGAACCACGGGAACTGGTCGCAAGAATTAACAGCATTGCCAAACGCAAATCCACAGATACCGATGATCTGCGCTTTGAAGGACTGCATATTAATCAACAAATTCGACAGGTACTTGTTCATGATAAGGCGGTAGACCTCACCACCATGGAGTACCAGCTACTGCTGTTGCTGGCATCTTCACCCGGAAAGGATTTCACTCGCGACGATATTCTCAATCAGTTAAAAGGCACAGAAACAGAACTCTTCAGCCGATCTGTCGATATCCTGATCAGCCGGCTTAGAAACAAACTGAAACCGACAACGCCAATCAAGACCGTATACGGGTCAGGTTATGCGTTCGTTGCCCCTGCAGAAAAAAACTGAAGCGTTACCATTGTTATTAAAACTACGACAATCTCTGAGCGCAAGGATGTTATTGCTGTTTGCATTAACAAGCCTGCTTATTGTTGTTCTTCTGGTTAGCACGCTTTTTAGTGCCATTGGTTCGCAGTGGCGTTATGGCATTGCACCGCACATTGAACAATATTTGGACTATGTCAATGAAGACCTCGGTTATCCACCGGATCAGGCACGCGCAGGAGAGCTTGCAGAGAAGCTCAGAATCAACATTTATATTACCGGGCCGGACACAGAGTTTTCCACCAACGGTAAACAGTTAAATCTTGATGATCTCGAATTCAGAGATCGACGACATTCACACCGAAAGCACAGCGACAAGTCCGCAAAGAAACCGCGCATCAATATCGGTGAACACAATGATCGCACTGTGCTTCGCAATAATAGCGGAGACTACAACGTTTACTACGAACTGAACCACCGTCATGCACGCTCGCGACACAAAGACCGTCTATGGCTGCCACTAACTTTGCTTGGCGGCATACTCGGTGGTTGCTATCTGATTATTCGTCGTATGTTGCGACCGGTACAGGATATAAAACAGGCCGTACGCGCCATGGGCGCCGGAGAACTGGGCACACGGGTGCCGGTGCGTTCCAACAATGATCTGGGGCAGCTTTCGGGCAGCATTAACACCATGGCTTCAGATATTGAAAAACTGCTCAATGCCAAACGTCAGTTATTGCTCGGTGCCAGTCACGAATTGCGAACGCCAGTGACGCGCGCCAAGATTGCCACTCAAATGCTCGAAGAATCATCACATCAACAAAGCATTGTTGATGATCTCGATGAAATGGAATCATTGATCAGCGATATTCTCGAAAGCGAACGGGTAACCGGCGGACACTCAGCCCTGAACATTGCCGAAGTAAATGTTCAGGAGCTGGTAAACACAGTAATTGAAGAGCTGCACTGTGCCGACTTAATCACTACAGAGTTCACCGCAGACCTGCCAGTGTTACAGGCAGATGCCACGCGTTTACGCTTGCTGTTAAGAAACCTGATTAGCAATGCACTCAAGCATGGACAAGGCGAGCGACCGCCGGTTGTGCAGGTAGACACTGCAGACAATAACTTACGTCTTGCAGTCACCGACTACGGACCGGGAATTGCCGAAGAACATCTGGCAAGGCTAACTGAACCTTTCTACCGCGCCGATGCGTCACGCACACGTGCAACTGGTGGCTTTGGACTTGGACTACACATTAGTGAATTGATTGTTCAGGCACACGGTGGGTCGTTACAGTTTTCAAGTACGCCTGGTACTGGTACGACGGTTACTGTTTTGCTTCCACAGGAAGTTTGATGCCCGGGCCGCAGTTGATGCGCAAGCCTTTCCATCCTACACACCCGCGATCATGAGCACTTCAGGGTTCAAAACCCGTAGAGGAGCTGATCCCTGTCAGATGAACGAGTTAGGCAGGTTGTGTAGGGAGATGTAAGCCGGAGGCGCATCCACCATTTTTTGGCATGATAGGAGATGAGCTAAGCAAGCGCTAATCGCTAAGGTGGGCTGCTTAACTCAGCCACCCTTGCACGGTGTAACCGCCGTTTGTCAAAACGTCAGCAAGATACTTGATATGTGCAGGAGAGATTTCACAGCACCCGCCAACAATACTCGCACCACCATCAACCCACTGCATTGCATGACTTGCATAGCCCTGAGGATCCAGATCTGTTCTGGCGCGCAGCATGTCTACCGTACCGCCAATCTTTAGATCGACCACCGAAGTAAAGCCATTTGCATAAGCGCCGACAGCACACGGTAAATCAGTAACGTTTGGCCATGCCGCAGTCACCGCTTCAGGTATGCTGCAATTAATGAGAACCGCCTGGGGCTTCAAAGCCTTCACCGCGTCATAGGCACTTGCAATGGTTTCACCACTGCGCAGCAACCCGTTTTGGTTGTCATCTACCGACATCGCCAGCCAGACGGGCACCTCTGACTCACTGACTGCAGTAACAGACGCTACACATTCCTGAACACTGCTCATAGTTTCACACAGAAATACATCTACATCACCCGCCTGCGCTTCCACAACTCGCCTGTAAGTGCTTAGCGCGATCTCTGCACCGGGAAACGTATCGGGCTGATAGCTGCCAAACAAGGGTGGCAGGCAACCAGTAATCGCAACATCGGCCACGCCTGCTTTGTCTCTTGCCTTGAGCGCCAAATCAAGCGCGCGTCTTTGCAGCTTTTCAAACTGTGCTTCTTCACCGACGTGCGCGAGTCGTTCGGGCGTAATACTGTACGCGTTAACGGTAATGACCCTGGCACCGGCGAGTATGTACTCGACATGCAGATCACACACGAGATCAGGCTGATCCATCAGCACCTGTGCGCCCCACATGGGGCTGGGTTTACTGGCACTGCGATGCACCAGCTCCTGCCCCATACCGCCATCTGTTAGTACAATTTTCTTTAAACTCATCTCAAACTCTGTGTTCGGGTGTACCGACATTACCTGTGGTAGGCTACGTTTTAATTGCAACCACAAATCTAAGTCTACTACTTCCGTATGCCTGATTCTGATCCAAAAGACAAATTTAAACTACAGGTTGTTCCTGTAACGCCACTCCAGCAAAACGCCATGATTTTCTGGTCGACAGAAAGCATGAAAGGCGTGTTGATTGATCCGGGTGGTGATGTTGATCAGCTGATGAGCACTATTGAAAAAGCTGGTGTTACTATCGCTGAAATCTGGCTGACTCACGGCCATATTGATCACGCAGGCGGTGCCGCCGAATGCAGGCGTCGCATCGGTTGTAAGATTATCGGCCCGCACAAAGATGATCAGTTCTGGCTTGATACGCTGGAAAAAACGGGTGGCGAATATGGCATCCCGGATGCCGAGAATTTCACCCCGGACACCTACTTAAATGAAGGCGACACAGTCGAATTCGAAGGCCTTTCTTTTGCGGTACTGCACTGCCCCGGTCATTCCCCGGGTTCTGTGGTGCTGTACAGCCAGGAATTGTCTTTCGCATTTGTTGGTGATGTATTGTTTCAGGGATCAATTGGGAGAACAGATTTACCACAGGGCAATCACCAGGATCTGATTGACGCGATCACCGGTAAGCTTTGGCCTCTTGGCAAGGGCATTCAGTTTATGCCCGGCCACGGCCCGGGTTCTACCTTTGAACAGGAACGGCAAAACAACGGCTTTGTCGCCGACTCTGTTACCGGATATAAGGATTAAGCGCCAGCGGTGAAAATTCAAGCCTGTTGGGTTAACGACAACAGATTGCCATCCGGATCTTTAAACCAGGCGACACTGGCGCCACCGGGAATACTCCAGATACCGTGGTCATCCTGTTGTAAGCCCTCGTAGCGCTCAAACAGCACCCCGGAATCAGACAGTTTACTCACAGATACCGCAATATCATTTACTTCCCAGCCAAGCGTGGTGTAAGGCGGTGCACAAACCTGCTGTACTTTCTGAACCCGGATAACGGTATTACTGACCTTAAATACCATCGCATAAGGCGTTTCTTCTATAAGGTTCAGACCAAGTGTCTCACCATAGAAGTGCCTCGATTGTTCAGCGTTTGATGTTGCCACAAACCCCACAAGGACGGCTTCCTTTAGCATGTTCAGTGACCTGTTTTTCCGAAGTGTATTGCCCTGACAATATCAACGTCGCGCTAGCTGTTGATCAAACCGCCATCGACATTGATCAGCTGGCCAGTCATATATGAAGCATCTTCTGACAATAAAAATGCGATCACACCGGCAACCTCAACCGGCTGACCAGTCCGACCAAGCGGTACACTGGCAACAATTGTTTTTTTGTCGCGCTGGCTCATGACAGTGTCAAGCATGGGGGACTCTATCAGTCCGGGTGCCAGCGCGTTAACCAGAATGCCTTCGGGAGCCAGGCGCCGGGACAGGGCGCGGGTTAACCCGACCAGCGCTCCTTTTGCCATAGAGTAGGCTATGTTGTCCGGCGCACCGCGGTTAAACGCCAATGAAGAAGTAAATACAATTCTGCCACCTGCAGACATTCTCGGCACCATCGCTACCGTAAGATCATAGGCGTTTGTGGCGTTGTGTTGCATGGTTTCGCTATAGACTTCACTTGAGCCGGCATCGAGATCGTGGAATTTAAAAATACCGGCCAGATGAACCAGCGCATCAATGCTACCCGGCACTGACGACACCGCCGATGCGCAGGCCTCTGGCGAATTCAGTGCGTTTTCACAGATGGTGGTATCTTCCGGAAGGTCTTTGCACATTGACTGCAGCGCAGACTCACTGGTGTCACACAGATGCAGGCGCCAGCCCTCTGATGCAAGACGTTGCGCCAGCGCACGCCCTATTCCGCCTGCCGCCCCCGTAATCACAACACACCCTGACTCATCGACCATGGTTAAAACCCCGGTTAGACACAGACGCAACCGGCATACGCCAGTGAATATTAATCTGCAAACGACTTTATGAATAAAGCGTAGTATCACCCGCAACGGTTGTTCGATGCAGATCTCTAGGTTGTGTGTGATCATAACGCCGCGCGCGATGCATAGTCACGCGATTATCCCACATCACCAGATCCCACTGATTCCATGTATGGGTAAAAACAAACTCCGATTGAGTGGCGTGTTCTGTAAGATCGCGAATAAACAACCTTGCTTCAGGTACCGGCCAATTAACAATAGCGCCAATATGTGAAGATAAAAACAGCGACTTTGCTTCGGTAACCGGGTGCTGTCGAACCAGAGGCTGCAACACCGGCGACCACTTTGTTCTTTCATCGTTAGTGAAATCTTCAAAGCCCAGTATACCGCGTGAGTAAAGCTGACTGTGCTCGCAAACCAGGTTGAGACACTCGTGTTGTTGAGCACGGTCAAGCGCTACCCATGCCGCACGCATATCTGCAAACTCGGTATTGCCTCCAGCTGCTGGTATGACTCTGGCGGACAGCAAAGAATACTTCGCCGGTACAGTTTTAAAAGAACTGTCTGAGTGCCAGAGCATGTTACCCAGACCAAACAACCGCGCACGATCATCACGAGCCCGCACCTTGCCGGATCTATCAAGGTTGGAAATATCATTGATGTCCATTGCAAGCCGCCGGTTTTTGCTTTGGTTAATATCACCGGTGGCCTGCTCCATAGCACCGAACCGTGACGAAAACTCATACTGCTGTGCATCGGTTATTTTTTGATTGCGAAATACCAGCACCGCGTAGCAATCCATTGCGTTTTCAATAGCACTTATATCAGCGTCGGTGGCATGGGCAATGTCCAGTCCGGTAACCACCGCCCCGAAGTCAATGCCGGACTGTGCAACAGAGGTTGAGCTGACTGTATTGGAGGCCCTGTTTTCTGAGCTGTTTAATGGCGTAATTTTCAACGACACCTCCGGAACCAGGTTTTTAATAACACAACAATTTTTGCGAAGCTACAAGCTACGACACTACTATCGTAGTTAGTCCTCGGCAATATCTTCGGCCCACAGCTCGGGTTTTTCATCGATAAACTTCTGCATCAGCGCAATACAGTCAGCATCGTTTGCAATGATCACTTCTACGCCCTTATCTTTTAAAAACTGCTCGTTACCACCAAACGTTGTATTTTCACCTATGACCACCCGCGGGATGCCAAACTGGATTATCGTTCCCGAACACATCATGCACGGACTAAGACTGGTATACAGCGTAGTATCACGATAGGTTTTTTGTCTGCCCGCTTTGCGCAAAGCGTCCATCTCACCATGCGCAATCGGGTCACCCTGCTGAACACGCTGATTTCTGCCTGCCGCCACCAGAGCATCCCCTCGAGCCAGCACCGAACCAATCGGACAGCCGCCCTCATCGAAGCCTGCTTTTGCTTCATTAAACGCCTTGCGCAGAAATTTTTTATCCGTTTCAGTCAACATTCGTTGTGAGCCTGTCGCTATTACCTTTGTGGAAGCATCAGTGTAATTACTGATTTCATGAAAGCCAATGCAATATTAAGGTGAAAGTTTACAGAAAAGCGGCGCATTTCATGTCACAGTTGTTGCCGAATTATGTAGGTGACTATGGAACAGGAAGTACTGGTCGTTGGTGCCGGCCCTACCGGTCTCACAACGGCTATTGAACTAGCTCGTCAGGGTGTTAAGACGTCAATTATCGACAAACGCCCCGACATCTCGGCGCTGGCTCGCGCTGTCGGCATTACGCCCGCCAGTCTGGAGCTGCTAAGGCCTTCTGGAGCAGCAAAAATGCTTCTGCAGCAGGGTGTACAGTTAAACAGCATACGTATTCATTCTGGCAGTTCGTCGTTAGCTATTCCCTTCTCAAGCTCAAAAAACACTTCCCCTTATAAATTTATACTCGCGTTACCGCAGGAACAAACAGAAGCGGTACTTTCCCAGGTTCTTGCACAATTAGGTATTACTGTTCGCTATGACACCAGTCTTACCTCCTTTAAAGATACCCATGACGGAGTCATAGCCACATGTGATAACGGTACAACAGAACATTATCGGTACCTGATCGGTGCAGACGGCGTACACAGCACTGCTCGCGAGGCAGTAGGCCTGGCATTCAACGGCATTGATCTGGACGAAAAATGGTCTATCGCAGACGTTTCAGTCAACGACTGGCCACACCACAACGCCTTCGATTTAACCCTGCTAAAAAACGGTGGCATGGCCGCCGCTGTACCACTAAACGAATCGCGTATCAGAATTGTCGCCAATCGTGCAAACGCGCTTGAATCTTTGCCAAAGGAGATCCAGGTCAACGAAATTTATCGTCAGGGGACCTTTGATATTTCAGTAAGGCAGGTTAACACTTATAAAAAGGGCAACATATTGTTGGCCGGAGATGCCGCACATTGTCACTCACCGGTGGGTGGCAGAGGCATGAACCTTGGCATTGCGGACGCCGTATGTCTTGCCAGATGCATTGCCAGTGACAACGTCACCGCCTACAGCACGCAAAGGCATCCGGCGGGGTCAGCTACTATCGCCAGTAGTGAGCGCGCCAGGAAGCTGCTAAGCAGCAAACAACCGTTGATTCGGGGTTCACTTAATTCAACACTTAAGCTCACCGGCAAATGCAGCCTGCTGCAACGCAGGCTTGTCGATCAGTTTTTATATGCCTGAACTCCATCCAGACATAGCCACCCAACACTTAGGAAGTTAATTGCTACCAGTCATAGGCGCGGTCGATACCCGCCATTTTTACACCGGTAAAGGCTGATGCCTGAAAAGACAGCGCACGTAAATCTTCGACTTCCAGGTTATGTACCGAAGATTTACCGCATGCTTTTGCCAGCGCAGTAATTTCCATGGTCATGGCGGTGAGATATCTCGCCACCCGTTCTGCACCGGCGTGAGGATTCATGCGCTTTTCAAGTTCAGGATCCTGCGTTGCCACACCCACCGGACAACGACCGGTATGACAATGGTGGCACGCGCCGGGTGACGTGCCGAGCGCCTGATAATCTTCGAGGTAGCGCGGTGAGTTACAGCCAATGGCAATCATCGCCCCGTTACCAATCATCACTGCATCGGCACCGAGTGCCAGACACTTTGCGGCATCAACACCGGTGCGAATGCCACCAGCGGCCACCAGGCTGACTTTCTCTGACATGCCACACTCATCCAGCGCTTCACGAGCAGCGCGAATCGCGCTCATGGTCGGGATACCAGTGTGATTAAGCAGCAACTCAGGTGACGCGCCGGTACCCCCTTCGGCACCGTCTACCACGACAACATCAGCCCCTGCTTTAGCAGCAACCGCCACATCAAAACGCGGCCGTGTTGCGCCCATTTTTATAAAAATAGGCACTTGATAGTTTGTTGCGATACGCAGCTCTTCAATCTTGACGGCCAGATCATCAGCACCCAGAAAATCCGGATGACGAATGGTTGACCGCTGATCAACGCCTTCTGGCAATGTTCGCATTTTTGAGACACGCGGACTCACTTTCATACCGAGTAACAAGCCACCGGTTCCAGGCTTGGCACCCTGCCCGACCACAATCTCGAGTGCATCAGCACGGCGCAGGTGATCCAGATCAACGCCATAGCGCGCCGGTGACATTTGGTATAACAACGTGTTAGATGCCGAACGCTCTTCTTCGAGCATGCCACCTTCGCCAGTGCATGTCATGGTGCCAACTTTAGAAGCGCCGTAACCGAATGACGCTTTAGCGCTGGCAGACAATGCACCAAATGACATCGAAGCCAGATACAAAGGAATCTTGAGTTCAACGGGTTTTTCAACCAGCCCTCTGCCACCACCAAGTATGGTTTTGGTTTCGCAGCTTTCACGATAACCTTCAAGCGGCAGCCGTGTCATTGTGGCGGGCACAAAGGTTAAGTCATCGAATGTTGGCAGTTGCTTGTTAAAGGTGTTGTAACCGCGCACCTGATAGCGCCCAAGCTGTGCCAGTGCATGAACTTCGGCAATCGCCTCAGGTGTCCAGCGCGTGGAACCCCCTTCATCATAAGATGACGGCACACCGGCAGGCTTGCCATCAATGGCGCCAACGCCAAATTTTATTTCTTCTTCGCTCGCGACTTCGAACGGATACTCATAGGGTTTATCTAGATCATCAGCCATGCGCTTGCGTCTCTGCTTTCAAAATACCAAAGGCGCTGGCCGGAAACCATTTTGCGCCACTCACGTGAAGTATCTTTAAGGCCAAGGGGGTCGAGAATAGCGTCGACTTCTGCAACTTCTTCTGCAGTTGGCTCGATCACTTTCACATCAACACCAAGGCTTTTAACCTCACCACAAACCCAGACTTCACCTTCCCACAAGGCATCTGCACAACTTTCACCGGCACCACCTAACGCGATAATTCGCCCCGAATGCGCCATAAAACCCGACTGGTAACCAATGGTACCTTCGACAATAATGTTACCGCCTTTCATTGCCACACCACAGCGCGGACCGGTGTCACCTTTAACGTGGATAGTGCCACCAATCATCGCTGCACCCACGGACATACCTGCATAACCGTCGACGGTTATATGGCCTTTGGCCATTCCTTCGCCAACTGCCCAACCGGCATTGCGTTCAATGGTGATGGTAGCCCCGGTGTTTAATCCACCGCAGTAATAGCCAACACTGCCTTCAAAGTGCAAATTGACATCCGGCGGCAATCCGATACCCAGATTGTGACGCGACAAGGTATCCACAATGCGAAGCTTCGCACCGGGCTTGCATGCGGCAATGATGTCTTCATTGACTTCACGGATAGGTCGGTCACCAACCTCTATAACGACTTCACTCATGCAGCGGCTCTCCGGGACTCTAGCCCCCAGATACCAGACAGTGATGGACCATCATGGTTTATCACTTGCGCTTCCTGTTTATAGACTCTTCGTACAGCCTGCTCTTCTGTGGCTGCAGCAATGCCGCCGTCCTGATTAATAAGCACTATTGGCTTCATTGCAAAACGATCTTTGGCAAAGCCGATGCTGTCGATGCCCGCGATCATAAAGGTAAACACACCATCGATAGAGGATATAGACTTCTTAAGCGCCTGATCCATACTGAGACCGGATTTAATCTGGTCAGACACCCAAACGGCGATTAACTCGCTGTCATTTTCAGTTAGAAAGCGGTAGCCCTGACGTTCAAGTTTGTCACGCTGGGTATAGTAATCTGTGATTTGACCGTTGTGCACAATCGCCACATCCGCAAACGGCCGCGCCCAGAACGGATGGCTGGCGTTAGGGAGCACTGAACTTTCAGTCGCAAGACGCGCATGACCCAGTCCGTGCGTACCCACCATATCGCGCACACCGTGTTTGTCAGCCACCTGTTTAGCGCTGCCGATATCCTTGATTATCTCAAGCGATCGACCGCACGACTGCACTTCAATTCGATTACACAGCGTGTCCGCATCTGCAACCCAGGCGTCGATGTTGTCAGGGTCACTGATTTCCATTCTGAAGCAATAGTGTTTGTTGCTGTCAGTGAGGACTTCAGGGTCTCTCTGGAAACCACACTGGTGGTCTTTCAGTACATTTTCAAAATCGGTAAGGTCAGCGTCGAGGGTTGATTTATCAAAGCCCATACCGCGTAGCACATAGCCACTGGAACGTGGCTCTGTGTAGATGGCGAAACCGGTACTGTCGGCACCGCGATGAGCCTGCGCATCCATGAGTTCCACCAGATCCTGCCCGACTTTACCCGGATTTTTCAAGATTCGGCCAGCAATACCGCACATACTTTTCACCCCTGTTGGAGAATGGATACAGTATACGGTATCCATTTTTTAAATGGCAAACTTTAACTTTTGAGAGTGGGGTTGGGGTTGGGGTTTCGCCTGCGGCGGGCTGTTTGTTAGATGCGCCTGCGGCGGGCCCGAGTGGGATGCGCCTGCGGCGGGCCGTGGGATGTCGCCTGCAGCGGGCGTCACTTTGAAAAGACCGTCGTGCCCAAAGTCTCTTCGCGAATGATTGGCCTGCGGTGGCGCTCTTTGCTGCTGACTGGTGATTTTTTAAGGTTGATCGTGTAGGACGCGTGACCTGACTCTGGAGGTAGTGCGCCATTTTGAGTACTGCCGCTCCAACGGGCCGCGCAGACGTGCATCCATGCACTGATGCGCTAACGCTGGCATCCTGCCGCTTTTACCCGTTGGATCGGCAATACTCAAAACCTATCAACACGCTTTAAAACGCTTTTGTGTTTCTGTCTTCTGAACGCACGCTCTAAAATGCTATGCGTTTCTTCTGCCCTACACATTTTGAGTTCTGTCCCCTGGACGCAGACGCACTCCCTGTGCTGCTGCGCTAACGCTGGCATCCATACCGCTTTTACCTGTTGGATCGGCAATACTCAAAACCTGTCAACACGCTTTAAAACACTTTTGAGTTTCTGGCTTCTGAACGCACGCTCTAAAACGCTATGCGTTTCTTCTGCCTCCACATTCTGACTTCTGTCCGTGGACGCAGACGCACTTCCCTGCACTGCTGCGCTAACGCTGGCATCCATGCCGCTTTTACCCGTTGGCTCGGCAATACTCATAATCTATCAACACGCTTTAAAACACTTTTGAGTTTCTGGCTTCTGAACGCACGCTCTAAAACGCTATGCGTTTCTTCTGCTCTCCACATTCTGACCTATG
>CALHCI010000058.1 GCA_937931165.1 uncultured Granulosicoccaceae bacterium | reverse complement strand
TGACCATCCGGAGACTGTGACACCAATACCGTTGTTCCGGTACTCAACTCCGTGACATAGATTTGTTGTTGTACACCGCTGACGGTGACATTATCAACCAGGTTTGCTTTTGAGCTCCGGTATGCAACGAATTTTGCATCGGGAGAAACGCTCGTACTGCCCGAAGAGCCTGTCGTAGGTGGATCTATAGTGCCGGACTCACCAGTCTGTGTATTCACCCACCCCACTGATCTGCTGCGTCCCTGCCAGTACTGGTGGGCCACAATCACACCATCTGAACTCAATCCTGCCGGATGATAGCCGCCGTCAAGATAACGAATCGCTTTATTGCTCTGTAAGAGACGATCATAGACGTAAAGCCCTGTTTGCCAAGGCCCTCCGTTAGCGTCCGCTTCGTATATAAACAAAACATAGCGACCGTCAGCACTAATGTCCCGGATACGAGCAGTACCGGTTAACTCTTCACCGGATTGTGTCAGACTCACTCTGGTGGTGATGCGGCTGTTTACATCAAATAGAAACACATCCGAAGTATTATTACGGTCTCCAGCGACAATATTGCCGGCGGCAGTGCTGAAGGCTACGTAGTTACCATCATCCGATAGCACCGAGTTCACATACGACCAGGGACTGCTATCCAATACCTGAGTAGTCACACCAGTAGCGACGTCTAACAGGTATGGCTGAGAAACGCCGTTGGCAGACGAATTAGCGAAGTTGGTTGCACCACTTCGAAAAAGTACCGTGTTGCCATCTTCGCTAACGTCTTCGAGATAAGAATCGTTATTGGCTTTTACACCCCCCTCACCCAGGGTGAGCAGGTTTACAGCACCACTATTGTTGTCCATGACAAATACATCTGCGTTACCGGTATCACCGATGTATAGATCATCACCCGCGTAGTAAAAAAAGGCTGATGCTTCGTCTGCAGATAGCAAATACCCGTATGCGGTTGCCTGTCCGGGGATGTCAACAAAGATCAGTTGATCTTCAGAGGGAGGTAAATCGTCTACTAAACAGGACTCGACCCCGTCCCAACCCCAGCCATCGCCATCTGAGTCGATACAGTCTCCTATAGTCGGTACCAACGGTGGACACGACGCCAGTGTACCCGCGTTCCATCCCCAACCGCCGTGAATATCAGCATCGGTATAGTCACACGCATCAAGCGGCGGACAGGAAACACCGGCGATCTGATCCCAACCCCAGCCGTTGTAAATCGAGGCATCTGCGTAACTGCATTCAGCGCTGGCACTTTGAGACACAAGCGCAATCGATAACGCTACTACCGACTTAAGAAACAAACCGTCTGCTACCTGTTGCTGAACCAAGAGATTCCCCTGTATAAGTAACGCCGACTCTAAATGTCATGACCTTATGAGTCAACCACGTGTATCAGTTTTTAACTTACTGTGGAATGTTGTTCGGAAAGACTGATCGGGTTACGCATGGCTACCGCGGCCACTTCGGCACAACCGCTACTGAAATGTGAGCCTGAAACTATTCCAAACTCCACAGCCGCGCTCTTTTCTTTCAGGCACATCAAGGTCAATACCGTCTTGAGATACCAATCCAAAGTCAGTGTCGACTTAACGGGCAAAAACCTATGTTGATTCTTTCTTCAATTGAGTAGAATTCAGCAGCGGGTTGTATAAGGCAGACACACAGTTTTTTACCGTACGTTTATTTAGCTTGTTTACTCAACTCTTAATTAACAGTGAACACAAACACCGGGGAACCGACTTTGAGTATGAAATCAGATGGCAAATTTTACGAAAGGGCAGATGCGTTTATCCATTTGTCAAACGAGCAAATGAAAGGGGGTGCGACACCAGAGGATGTGTGTGAGTCAATCATGTATGCAGCTGCCAGGTTCACAGCCAGCTATACCGCCAGTCTCACAGGGAGTGCTGAAAATGCAGAGACCAAAAGAAAAGAGGCGATTGATTTTTTAACTGACAAATATCGCGGCATGGTCACCAGCAACTACGACGAAACCACCGAAGATATGAAAACAGGCAGAGGCAACCCTCATTAGTGCACTATACGCACATGCCATGCGAAAGCTCACACCTAAAACTATTTCACTAATCACGGTGTGGATCATTGTCAGGCAACGAGTCTCGCAGCACATCCATTGACTTCCAGGCAGGTTTGGCCCCAACACCTGACTCGTCCGGTAAGTAGGTTGAAGGGCCATTCTCCGCCAGGTTTGGAATATAACGGGGACAATTGGGAAAGATCTCTTCCGCTTCCAGAGTGACAACAAGTTTACCGGTTTTGTTGTCAGGCTCGCCCAGCTCGCATAATCCGTTAACGCGCAGCCGCTTCGGTTTTCCCCCGAAACGTATAAACAACAAACCCGCCCGTGGTGATTTGAGAATGTTGCCAAGGCTGCGATACATTGAATTGCCATCATAGTCTTCCCACTGCAATGTGTTAGCCCCGGTCACTTGCACAAATCCACGGTGCCCACCCTTAAACGAGCAATCCACACTGTCATCATAGGCAGTTGCTAAAAAGAAGAACTCGGACTCTGCGATAAACCGGATTTCTTCCTCTCCAAACGATTCGAGTCGCCGGTGTTTTTCCAGAGCATCAGCGACTCGCCTGCCATCGAAACGATCCTGCAGTTCGCGATGCCCGCTGTGAAACATAGTTTTTATATCGCCAGACATAGGAATACCGTTCCTGAACAGGTTCAGGGCTAAGGTAACAGGTTTTTATTGCTCCACCACCTTTGACAGGGGTAATCACTGATACTAATTTGTAACGTTGTTAGCGAGAACCCCCGGATGGCTCTCAGGACTTCGTGAGCGCTTCCCATTGCTTGTAAAAAAATGCAGTTAACTATTTTTCTACGACAAGTACTTTTTCAGCTCAGCGTAAGAAGAATTGCCCGACCACACGATATGATCGGGCTAAAAGATTAGCGCTTTACCGCCTTAATTTCGTACGATTTCTATTTTCAATACCTTGTCTTCGGTTGCAAAATCCCAGTTACGGTTGGCTGGTGTATTAATCGTTCTAAACTGGCCTGCATGTGGGGCGATCGTAGAGCGAGGGTTTTCAAGTGGTGCTTCCTGCACATCGACCAGATTGCCATCTGCTGTTGTTCTGCAAGGAGGTGGAAAGAACGAGTAAGAATTATCCTGGTTTACTCTGGTGCCAGCATCATACGGGCGAGCACCAAGGATAAACGGCTGATTGCCGGACGGCAGAGGAAACGAATCAATACCGCTTATTCCATCATTGGTACAGATTATCATGTTGACGGCACTAAACACCTGGTTCGCTGCACTAGTCGTTAAATTGATTGAAACTGATTCACCGGGGCCAAATGGCATTTCACCGGCAACACCAGCAGCACTGACGACTTCGGGATTAGCAACTGCAAACTCTACCAGTGGCGCATTGTTACCCATTTCTGCGATCACTTGTATCGCATCGCTCGCCATCTCGCCTACCTGAAACAGATGAACAGACGGGTCGTGGAGCGCTACAACCGGTGGAGTCATCAACTGTCCGTTAGTCATATTGGTAAAGGTAACCTGAAAGCTACCGGGCTCAGATGATGCGGTGGTGGTGTCCGCGTCATCTATAACACCAATAACCAGATCACCATCATCATTGGTGCTCACGTTTACATTAACACCATCACCGGCCAGATCTGCATCGGTGATTGAAAGGGCGTCACCATCACAGGCCGACAGCGTCAGAATTGCAGCAGCGCTAATGGCACCGCTGAGCAGTTTTTTTTGGAATTTCATAGTGTCCTCTCAGTTCAATAATAGATTCTGCACATGAACAAATTATTCACGCGAGCACACATGATGGCGATGGATGATCTCCGAGCTATCACAAAAACATCACGAAAAAATCACAGTTCTGGTTATGAGTAGCAATTCCCATTGTTTGTGATTCGCAGCGGCCACTTTCTGTGAGCTATCAGCAATGTAGACTTGATCAACTATTATTGACCGGGCACAAACTCCACTCGCCAACCACACCCACCAAACAAACATCCAGCCCTGTTCCATCTCAAAAATGAATATTGCGACTTTTGAATGGTCAGTTGTATTTGCAAATCCAACGCTCGAAAGGCGCCCTGATTTAAGGCTAAGCTACCCGAAAAAGTACAATTTCCCGCTCACAACAGCCCAGTCAGGATCAGACGGAAGTGGTAGCTTTCTAACTGCAATTCACACTAAAGATGATTGAGTGAATAGCGCCTGATTGGCGGGGCCGTCTATTGACAAAGACTACCTTTTCTCTTCTACTGCCACTCGTTCGGTGACAGGTCTCTGCACTCCTTTCCCGGCAACAAGCACCGCTGCAAAACCTCCCAACCGATAATGTCCAGCCAATGACCAATAAGATCGTCCAGAAACACCCTGACCTGGGAACCCGCGAGTTTGAGCTGGTAGACGATGCAATTGAGTACCGCATCTCAAGTCAGTTCGGTGACGAGGAGCTGTCAGTCGTTCTGTCAGTACTGGCGCCGAAGCCGGTTGTTGATGGATCGATGATGTATTTTATCAGTGAAGTAAACCGGGAAGCGCTGATTAAAATGTTTATTGATTTACCCGATGCGGAGACTTTTGCAAAGTTTGTCAACACAGTACAGCAGCGGATTAGAGAAGAGAGTTTCGGCACGCTCGCTGCTGACAACCGCAAGTCCGAGATCACTCAGGAACAGGTCAACACGACCATTAACATGTTGAAAACCAATCTCGACCCGGCGAACATTGAAGACATGCTTGCGGCTCTGCACCGGCTGGCCGAAGCACCGGACAATCGCGAATATCTTGGAAATGTGGTGGAAGCGTTCAATGAACTGGGTGTGCAGCAAGGCCCGGTGCTGGCCTATGCACCATTCTTTAATACCCTGGTTTCCAGCACTGACCTGGATGATCTGGACTGACTTTCTTTTTTGAATTTCCGGGATAATTCATGACGGCAAAAGTTGAAATCTACGGCACCAGTTTTTGCCGGCATTGCCTTGCTGCGCGACATTTACTGGACTCAAGGCAAATCGAGTATACCGAATACCTTATTGATCTAATGCCACTTGAACGCACCGAGATGCTGCGCCGCTGCGGGCGTAAGAAAGTACCACAGATATTGATTAATAACGTACCGATTGGCGGTGACGAAGATCTAATGGCACTGAACTCCAGCGGAGAGCTGGACCGGTTGTTGTCATAGACTTTTTAAACGGCTTCTCCAGATAACCAGCACATCGTCCCTATATCTGGTGCTCTACTACCCATCAGCTCTGTGACTTCGTCTCAAACACAAGCCCGGACTTAATTTGTGCCGGAGTCTCTGAAAACGTAAGCGCTCATGACGCATTGTGTCGTTGGCGCGGTGTAGAAATCCTCACCTGCGATCGTCAGTCGCGTACTATACAGAGTCAGTACTTCTTGCCTGTAAGGGGCATCTTCATTCACTCCCCACACCGGAGCTCCAATGCGAATTGTCGTCTATGACTGTGTTACCGGAGACGCTCTGACTGAAAAGTACGGTCGCACAGGTCCCTGGGTTATACGCTGGATCGAAAGCTATCTGCCGGAGGCGAGTTTTTCCTGGGTACATGTTGCCGGCGATGCAACGTTGCCACAACCAGATGAAACAGACGGCATTATTATTTCCGGCTCTGAGAAAGGTGTCTATGACGATACCTCGTGGATGCAGCCGCTACGCAATAACCTGCAACAAATGCGAGCTGCCGGTGTGGCGATGTTTGGCATTTGTTTCGGACATCAAATTCTGGCCGATGAATTCGGTGGCAGTGCAGAAAAATCTGACAAAGGCTTTGTGACCGGCTCTCGGGAGTTTAATGATCGCGGTGCAATCACCAACGCGTTTCTGGCTCATCAGGATCAGGTTCATGAAGTACCGCCCGGTGCAAAGGTCATTGCCTCAGCACCGCATTGTCCGGTTGCGGCGCTGGCTTACGACTTCCCTGCACTGTCGGTCCAGTTTCATCCTGAATACAACCGGCAGTTTGCCACCGACCTTATAGATTTATTTGGCGCTGAACTCATGACTACCGATCAACTGCAGCAGGCTCGAGATACGTTATCTGCAGAGGTAGCAGATGATTTATGGTGCAATGAAGTGGCAGAGTTTTTTCGTACACACTACTTGAAGCGATGAGATAGTTAAAGAGAGTACCAGCCACAACGGAAAGCCCTCTCGCAAGCGGGAGGTAGTTCACTATTCTCTTAACTGCATTGCGGTACATGCACTGCGGCGTATGCATTGTGTCATGGCTACACCCGCCGGCATATTCTCTCAGGTAAGCGCATTGCAAAGAGATGCAGCACTTAGTTAAAGCACCCTGTTTACCATGACTATTAGCCAGAGAATGCCCACTAATTTTGGCCTTTATAACATACGCATCTAACAATTCAGTGCGAGCTACATTGTCACACCGAACCGGGTAGACTCACATTCGTCACAGGAATACATACCTTCTTAGGCGCGATTATCGCCAAGGCATTGAAGGACCGATTCGCTCTACGATTGTAATTTGTGAATCAGCCGGTGTTCCTTTAGTATTCCCTCATGGCTGATGTTGTTCCTCATCCAGAAGTCGGTTCCCACCAAGATGTTCTGTGAAAACAATTCAGTTGTACATTTGAATAAAGCAATTTTTTTCACTCATGGATTACTGCATCTTAGTGCTGATGCGATTGATGTATATGTACTGGTGCAGTGCCATAAACCAAGGGAATCTAACTATGAAGTTCGTAAAGCTTCTCACTATCGCGTGTCCTTGCCTAATTATTTCTGCCTGTGGATCCGGCGATGCAATAGACGCAGTTGAACAGGCAGCCAATAATATTAACAACGCTGTCACTGACCTGAATACCGCTGTCACAGAGGGGTTGGAAAACACTAATTCAGGAAACCCCACACAACCAGAAGACACCGATGTTAATGTTCAGTCCAACCCACCCACGCCTGACATACAAACCAGACCGGAAATATTTGAAGACTTCCAGTACAGTTGCAACGCATATTCCGACCCTGCAAACAGTTGGATCTGGAGCTTCAGACCTGAGTTAGACCTGGCAGACCAGTTCAACCTGGTAACAGGTGCCTGGGAGTGGGTTGATAATTCGCAAGTACGGATTCGCCCCCAGGGCAATCCGGAAGTACTAGGTACGCTCAGCAACAACACTGGCGAAGTCATTTTTCTGGAAAGCTGGGGGGAATGTTCACTACGTTACGGCAGATCACTGGCCGAACAATTCACCCGTCCGAACTAATGCTTGTCTGCGTAAGAGAAAGAATTGGTTAACACTTTGTGTTTATAACAATAAAATATAGAAACACCGCAAAAAATAGCGGATAGCTTGTGCAGCATTGAATCTATAGTTCAATGCTGCACACTTACCTAAGGAAAGATCTGTCGCACTTCCTTCTCGTCGTCAGATCAATTGATCGTGTCGATCAATTGAGCGCAAATGCGAGCTTATAAAAAAGAGCCCTAATGGCGTGGGCATGTAAAGCGCTCCCTGGACTGTCCTGATCAGCCAAAGTAATCAACAGCAATCCATTAGGTTTGTCAACGCTTAACACTGAAGCGTGCAGATTAGACAACCCAAAACTCAGCTTTTAATACTACGATGATACGCCAATTTTTTTCCACGATGCTGGCATCTTTTACAACCGCACATTGCACAATTTGAGTTCCGGCAGATCCTGACATTCGGATATACTCCGTGCTACTCTGTTGCTACGGTATGCCGGACGATATATACGACGCATAATCTATCGATCAGTATCTTTCTGCCATTAAGCTGTTATTAGCCTCTAAGCTGTTATTAGCCTCTAAGCTGTTACTAGCCACTAAGCTGTTATTAGATAAGGGACATCCTGAGAAATTAACAAAACCCAGAAGCCATACCAGAAGCCATTTTAGTGAAGCGAATCGAACTTGCATTTAGCCACTTCGGTTTACCTGTCTCAGCTAACAGATTAATCAATGATTGCCTGGAATCCGGTAACGACATCTGTTCCCGAGCAGACAACCAGGGCCAGATTCCACAGTTTGAACCCGCTGACGGGAAAACCACCTGGCACTTGTTGAATTCGGTGGTACAGCAAATCACTCCAGACAGAAAACCGGTCTTCTGCGAATGGGGTTCAGGGCTTGGTCAGGCGACGCTTCTGGCTTCTTTAATCGGACTACCGGCAACAGGTATTGAGATCGAAGAAGAACTGGTTGAAATCGCCAGAGACCTCTCCCTTGAACACGCTATACCAGCTACCTTTATCCATGGCAGCATCTACCCACACGATAACCCGGCGCCACTGATTGACTATACAGAGATAGATCTCTTCTTTGCCTACCCATGGCCAGGCGAGATTGCAAGAATGATTGAGCTCTTCAAGCAGGTCGCCGGCAACGGAGCAATACTGGTCTGCTACCATGGAGGACGGAACTTCCGTGTCCTGCAACGGTAACCTGCCGCTGATTCAGTGCATGTGGCACGTTGCAACTTTATTACACATGGAAAACGTGATTCGTGGCTGCGAGACAACAATATCGACCACTGAATAACCGACACTGCACCTGCAATGAACTCAGATTTTCATCGGCATCAATCTATGATAAACCACGTGCGTATTCTCGAACCGCACCCTGGTATTCTCGCCTTCTATGATGGCCGAGTTGAAGGCAATCGGCTCATCAACGAACCCAACTGGATTGACGATGGCGCTATTTCACTTGGCATCGCATCTTATGCAGTGATCAGCGACTCTCATGCGCTGATTTATGATACACACGTGTCCATTGCTCATGCGCGTTTCATAAGGGAATCTCTGTCAGCACGCGGAGTAACAAAATTCACCGTCGTTTTAAGCCATTGGCATCTTGATCATGTGGCGGGCACAGCAGTTTTTGCAGATAGTGAGGTCATTGCCAACAATAAGACATTTGCGCATCTCTCTGAAAAACGTAGTGACATTGAGGCAGGCACCCTGCAAGGCCTGCCTGCAATCTCACCACTGGTATTGCCAACCCGTCTTTTCGATAATCAAATGATACTTCAAATTGGAGACCTCTCAGTCGAACTGATTGAAGCCAATATCCACAGTAATGATGCAACGGTAGTATGGATCGAAGATATGTCTATTCTGCTCGCTGGCGACACGATGGAAGATACCGTCACGTACGTTGATGAGCCACACCACTTTACCACTCATCTTGCAGACCTTGATCGTCTTGCTACACTGAGTGCAAAATTTATACTGCCGAACCACGGAGACCCGACCATCATTGCATCAGGCGGTTACGATAGCGGACTAATCAAGGCACAAAAACAGTACATACAAACGCTTCAACGCTGCCGTAACGATAGTCGTTTGAGCGAGAGTCCATTAGAGGAATTAATTGCAGAACCATTATCGATGGGCTGGATTAACTTCTATGAACCTTATCGCGAAGTTCACACCCCAAATTTAAAGGCTGTTCTGTCACAGGATAATAAGCGTTAGCGCAAGATAAAGAGTACCCAATCAATCTTGAGCCCGGATCTGCCTGACTGACCTGCGACCAGAGCCTGCAACCCTTTATCTACGGACACACACCCTCGGCCATAGTTGCAGAATTCGCCAAAGCCCATCTTTTTACACCAGAGTATTCCGTTCAACAATTGTATATCACCGGCATTTGTCCACGCCACTTTACCCAAAGGGTATCATCTACAATTAACTCTTTCATAAAACCGGCCACGTTGATACGGCTGGTCTTTCCTGAGTTGAAAATCGGATCACGTATCGGTGAAGCAAAGACTTCATACATACCGAGCGCTTCCGCATTAATCAGACTATCCGGTCTGACAGCCACCCATTCAACGGCGTTGCCGGTTGTCTCATAGCGGGTCTGTAAATATGCGGCAGCTTGTTCATTGTCAGCGTGTGGTGGCAGCAAATACCTAAGCATAGTCACCACAATTCGATGACCCAGTGTAATTTTCTCTGCCGCTTTTTTATTCCGGTTTCCGGTTGTATTCATCAGGACAATCTTAACCGGTTGTGCAGGTTCAGTTTTCTCAACCGCGCCACACAGACGTCTGACACTGTCAGTGACCAGCCTTCCTGGATGTCCAAAAATACCTTTAAAAGTTAAGTTATGACCAAGGCATGAGACAATAGCGTCGCAGCCTTGCACCTGCGCTAACAACTCAGCATCGGTCATTTCTAACAAACTGGCTTCGGTAACAGTAAGCTTTGCATGGTCGATCAGGTGCTGTGGAAGAGACGGTGTCGAGCGCACAATTACTTTGACCTCCTCACCTTCATTAAGTAATTGTTCGACCACCAGACGACCAGTTGCACCACTGGCGCCGACCACGAGAATAGGCATATCTTTGCTCCAAAAGTCATTTAGAAGTAATTAATGCACCTCACTATATCCATACGAGTTTGATAGGTATATTGTTTACAATCGTATTTTCACTATGCATTTATGTATGAACTGGGCATCAATAAACTTTGACTGGAACCACGTCCGCGCTTTTCACGCGACAGTACAACAAGGCAGCCTTTCTGCTGCTGCTAAAGCACTGGGGACGACTCAGCCAACACTGAGCCGCCAGGTCTCGGCACTGGAGTCCGAATTAGAGATCACTCTTTTTGAACGCGTGGGGCAACGTTTGGTGCTGACCGAGAGCGGCACGAGGCTTATGGAACATGTGGAATCGATGAGTAACGCTGCGCTGCAATTTTCGTTAGCAGCCAGCGGTCAGTCCCATCAAATCGAAGGCCCGGTAGTGATTTCAGCCGGACAACTGGATGCGGCGTTTCGTCTGCCTAAGATCATTGCCGAGTTACGCCGCGAAGAGCCACTTATCAGTATCGAAGTTATCGTTACCAACGAAGCCAGTGATTTACTACGGCGTGAGGCTGACATCGCGATTCGGAATTTTCGTCCGACACAAGGGGATCTAATTGCCAAAAAACTGGGAGAAGAGTCCATTAGACTTTACGGAACAGCAAACTATCTCAAGCAGTTTCCGAAAAACCCGAATCTGGCTGAACAGGATACCGTACAAATCATCGGCTTTGACCAGACCAGGAATATACCTGAAGTACTCAACGGACACGGCTGGCAACTGGACAATAAAAACTTCCGCCTGCTGACCGAATTTCAATGGTTACAGCTGGGGTTATGCAAAGAAGGTTCAGGCTTGATATTCTTTCCCGAAGACATGGGAGATAACGATCCCGATCTGGAACGCGCTTTCGAGCAAGCGGAACCAATGATATCTGTACCGGTCTGGCTGGTCAGCCATCAGGAGCTGAGAACCAGTCTGCGTGTTCGCAGGGTTTTTGAGTTTATTGCAATCCGCTTGCAACGCGGCTTAAGTAGCGAGACAGATTCCAGGGCCTGAGCACAATGCCAATCGGCAATCGCCAAGTCGTTGAATTTTTATTGTCGTTGATTAGATCATGTAATTACTGTCCGTCACCGCAACCCGGGGCAGATTCAGCCAGCGGGGATAAACACCCCCGAGTAACCCACCCGAATAATCCACCTGAAAAAAAGAAATGCCAGGCGCCGCAACTTCACTTCCCTGTGACGCGGCGCCTGGCTTTTGTCTTATGGCAGGCAAGTTACCCTGCGCTGGCTTATTTGCATTTTTGGTATCAGTATTGATTCTGTAGAATAATTTCAACACGTCGATTCTTACGTCTTCCATCTTCCGTGCTGTTAGTCGCTACCGGTTTTGTCTCGCCGTAACCAACTGCAGTAATCCTGTCCGTACCAATGCCTTTGGCTTTTAGCGCGCTCACAATTGCACCAGCGCGTTTTTCGGAGAGCTTCTGATTGTATTTTTTCGACCCCAGATGATCTGTGTGACCTTCAACAATCACCTGACTACCGGGGTTTGAACGCAAGTAGTCTGCAGCACGCGAGACCATTTCATTTGCTTCCGGCTGCAACGCTGCCTTCTCAAAGTCAAACAGAACACCATCAACCATCAGGCTGGTGCCAGAACTATAGTCATCTCCGGTGGAAGCAGCACGAGCTGCACCCATTTCAGGTTCGGAAAACTGGGGTAGCAACGAACACCCGGTAAGAAAACTGGTTAGCAAACAGCCAAGAGCCATGTTAGTAAATTTGTTCATTATATTTTTATTTGTATCCGCTGATTTAGCCGTGCATGGATATCGTCCAAAATTTTAAAATATTTAGACCTGAATGGAACAAACTCCCCGCCTCGCTATCAGGATCACAAAAAGTGAGAACCGTGTCTTATCCTGTCACGCAGCAATGAACGAGATCATTCGTAAAGAGCAGATGGGGAAATCAGGCACCGGCACGCCTTCACTGGTGGCTTTTCTCAGTGGGTGAGCAGCACCAACATCAAAAAATATCGCTCCAGTGGCGGGCTGCTATCTCAATCAACTGGAGCCATACCAGTAGCTACCTGCGTTGTGCAATGCTGCCAGTAGCTGGCCCATCGCTTGCACATTTCAGTTGACTGCCGCACGTCATGTGCTGACTGGTCTCAACAGAAAAATATCAAATTAGTAACATCAATTGGCAACCAACGTTATAATTGGCGGTTATGGCCCTGCAGAATGCCTGCTCAGCGCCCACTCGTTTCGCAATAGCTCACTAATCTGACTTCCAACCCGTATTAGAGGTCCCGTATGACAAAATTGGCCATTACCGCGTTTTCAATTGCACTCTTTGGTGCTTCAGGCGTTGCTCAGGCAGATGCCCATGCCGACATGGAGGCAGTGATTGCAAAACTCCAGAAAGAGAAAAGTTATCTGGCCACCAGGCTGGACAACGCGATTGCTTTTTCCAAAGACCGGGCAATGCAAATCGATATGCTGCAGGCAAAGGCTGACGCCGAAGAGAGCAAGCGAAAGGTATTAAGCAATCGACTCAGCAATGCCGTTGCTTTCTCCAAAGAGCGTGGCGCAAAGATTGACATGCTGCAGGCAAAGGCCGACTCTGAAGAAAGCAAGCGAAAGGCATTAAGTGACCGACTCAGCAATGCCGTTGCTTTTTCCAAAGAACGTGCTGCAAAAATTGACATGCTGCAGGCAAAGGCTGACTC
>CALHCI010000057.1 GCA_937931165.1 uncultured Granulosicoccaceae bacterium | reverse complement strand
TCGTGCCGATGTCTAGGCACTGACAAAGGCATGGTCAATGACATCATCAACGGTATCTACCGGAATAATTGTCAGGGACTCTTTGACCTCGGGTGGCAATTCCGGAATATCTTTTTCATTGCCTCGCGGCACGAGTACAGTCTTGATGCCGGCGGCAAGGGCTGCCAGTGATTTTTCTGCAAGCCCGCCAATCGGCAGCACATCGCCACGCAGATTAACCTCACCGGTCATTCCAATATCATTGCGTAC
This sequence comes from uncultured Granulosicoccaceae bacterium, assembly GCA_937931165.1. GTDB lineage: Bacteria > Pseudomonadota > Gammaproteobacteria > Granulosicoccales > Granulosicoccaceae. The sequence goes on along the minus strand of CALHCI010000057.1, from coordinate 14,821 downwards.
TTTGCGATTGCTGTTTAACGATGCCAGTGCGATAAACATTGCCACACCGGCAGACGGTCCGTCCTTCGGTATCGCCCCCGCGGGTACATGCAGGTGGGTATCCGATGCGCTAAAGTCTGTGGTGACATTAAGCGCTCCCGCCCTGCTCTTGACCAGGCTCTCTGCAGCCTGTGCCGACTCCTGCATGACTGCACCGAGCTGACCGGTCAGACGTAATTTGCCAGCGCCGTCGTATTGCAGTGCTTCTATTGGCAGCACTTCGCCACCAACCGGAGTATAAGCCAGTCCATTGACCACACCGACTCTGGGTTCAGAATGAACAAGTTCACGAACACTGGCAGGCGCGCCCAATGCTTGTTTAACGGCGTCTATATCGATATGAAATTTGTCTATCTGCGCTTTGGCAACCTGGGCTGCACCATAGCGGATCACCGCTGCCAGTTTTTGTTCTAACAAGCGCACCCCGGCTTCTCTGGTGTAGTGATTGATCACAAAGTCTATTGCATCGTCGTCCCACGAAACCTGATCATGCGCCAGGCCATTTGATGCACGTTGCCGTGATACCAGATAGCGCGATGCAATTTCACGCTTTTCAGTCGGTGTATAGCCGGACAACGAAATGATCTCCATGCGATCACGCAATGGCGCAGGAATGGTATCGAGCACGTTGGCGGTAGTGACAAACACCACCTGCGACAAATCAAAGGGCAGATTCAGATAGTGATCAACAAAGGCCTGATTCTGTGCCGGGTCGAGTACTTCAAGCAATGCACTTGAAGGGTCACCACGCAGGTCGGAGCCCATCTTGTCTATCTCATCGAGCATTAGTACCGGGTCACGGGTACCGGCACGCTTTATTTCGGTCATGATACGGCCCATCATAGAACCGACGTAGGTACGACGATGACCACGAATCTCTGCCTCATCACGTACACCACCCAGTGCGACACGTACAAACTCTCTTCCCAACGCATTGGCAACCGATTGCCCGAGGCTGGTTTTACCTACGCCCGGTGGCCCCACCAGACAGAGTATTGGCCCGCGCCCTTCCGGGTTTAATTTGCGCACAGCCAGGTATTCGAGCAACCGGCGCTTAACCTTTTCAAGGCCATAGTGATCACTGTTCAGTACTTCCTCTGCAGCAGCGAGATCTATCTTTCCGTCACTGCGTTTGTTCCATGGTAACTCCGCAACGGTTTCCAGGTAATCGACCGTGCCTGCATAGTCGGGGCTGGCAGTTGGCAGTCGTTGCAGCCGATCAAGTTCTTTCTGCACTTGTTGATACGTATCGTCAGGAATACCCGCCTGCTCAAGCTTGCCACGCAGTTCATCAAGAGACTCATCAGCACCGTCACCCTCACCGAGTTCTTTCTGTATAGCACGCAGCTGCTCTCGCAGGTAAGCCTTGCGCTGTGCATCGGTGAGTTCGCTCTGTACGTTTTCCCTCAGCTTTTCCTGCAATGAGGCAATACGAAGTTGCTCGTCAACAGCGGACTGTAACCGGTCTACACGTCTGACAATATTTAGTTCACCCAACAGCGCCAACTTGGTTTCTTTTGACAAATTTAGATTGGCCGCCAGAAAATCAGTGAGTGCACCCGGTTGTTGTACGTGATCCAGTACCACTGCAATCTGATCAGCAACGCCCGGCGCTGCCGACACCAGTGATCTTGCGGCCTCGCGCAGGTTGCGTTGTGCGGCCTGCCAGTATTCATCGTCTGCAGGTGCGTCTGACTCTACCACCCTGGAGGCAGTACCCGTAAACACCGGGGATTCACCAACAACCTCACTTAGCCGGTTACGCGCCAACCCTTCAACGATAACCATCACGCCATTATCAACACGATTAAAGCGTACCACTCTGGCACGGGTGACCAGGTTGCCGATCTGCTCTGCCATTTCCTGATCGGGGTCTATCGATGCGATAAGCACTTCACGGGATTCAGGCAAGGCCGACTGCAATGCATCTACCTTGTGTTTTTCGTCGAGGTGAATGCCAACCGTCATACTCGGGAAAACCACGCCCTCGTACACGGGTAATAATGGCACCGCTTCCAGACTGGAAGCATTGTATGGCTCACGGCTGCCGGACGGACCGGTAGCGTCACTGTCAAAACGATACGAGTTATTTTTGTTCATGGCCAGAAAGTCGTGGCACATCGGTGTGATTCAAGGGGCTTTAATTACACAGATTTATCCCCACTGGTGCCTGCCACATCTGCTTCAATGCCTGCTATGCCGAAGCTTAAACAAGCTTTACCCGACAATAGATTCAGAACCCTGCTGCCATCAGACAGGTGCTGTCGCATAACCCGGTCAGGGGGTAGCTTTTGCAGACATTGCAGCATGTTTGTACTTTGATGAAATGCGGACTGATGATAACGGCTGGTTTCATGATCGCTTTGCCTTATCCAACGGACACGATGCCATCATGATGTACGGCGCACTTGCCGAACACGGCAGCTATCAGATGGATGATTTAAAAACCTATAACGCAGACGGCACAAAAAGGCGCTGATTAAGCGCGCCGGATTACAAGAGGTGCAACAGCAGCTGGATAAGCTGACTTCAACTACCCGGTAAAATTAATACCGAACCTGCCGGCCTGATTATCCGTTCAGTATGGTAACCTGCCCAAGTGCCGGATCTACCGATAACTGATCACCGGTTTTGATCAGAGCGGTAATATCGCCATCTTCAAAACGGTCACACAATGGCATTTCTGCCAGTGCTGCTCCCTGAGCCAGAATAGTGTTAGCAGTGTTCAACAATAGTGCCCCAGGTGCCATGCCTCGTGACACCATTTCATAAAGCATCCACGCGGTTGCAACGCCACCTTTTGCAGTATTAAGCACCAGTATTTTATCGACGTAACTTTGTCCTGCCAGTGCATGCTGTGGTCTTGAAAAAACACCCTGTATTCGATCAAGGTCGTAGCGCGCGGAAAAATTATCATTCGCAACCAGCGCTTCACCTTCAACGGCCGGACCGATGCCGACGTGACACCTGAACACCTGTGACATCAGACAATCTCCCCTGCTACCGCAGCGTCGATACACTCGACCATTGATGCCAATGCGGGCTTGTAGCCGTAGCCTCCGAGTATGTTAACGATTTTAGTGGAATTGGAAAGCAGCCGCGTCCATCCGTTGGCCTCACCAATTTCACGTGCGTATTGCTGATAAAAACACGTACCTTGCAGTACGCGGGCACCGAAATTTTCGATATCTTCTATATAACCTGCGTTTTTTGCGTCTACGTAAACACTGGCAGGCGTGCATACCAGCATTGATGTATCTCTATGTTTTGTTTTGCCACGACAAAGATTGGCGACACTTTGCATTTCCACCAACGAGAGCTGGGGTGCGGCAAAGACGACGACATCTACTTTCTCTCCGACTGCACCGAAAGATCCCCGCAACGCAGCAACGTCTTTTTCGGTGACTCGTTCTGCAGGTAAATTGCTGCCGTTAACATCGGTCAGCCCGTTACATTCGGGGGTTACACCGACGATATGGAACAACGGTGTTGAGCCATAACTGGCCATTGCTGCGCCCATATGTTTTGCTTCGTCAGAGGTAGGGACGCGGTCTATACCTTCTACTACCGGTACTTCCCAGTATGAGCCGGCCAGCCGACCGATCACCGCACCGAGAACACCCCATTCGGTAAGTTCACCAGGTGTTTTTTCAATCACATAACGTTTAGTGGCCATACGATTTTCATCGAGATGTAATCCATAACGCGGGGTGTACCCGGTGAGTCCTGCAGCAAGCGCCGAAGGTCCGCCTTCAAAGTTAGACCGCGCACCGCAGAAACTGTTTGAGTAAATCACCACGCCGGTATCACCGTAGGCCACATGATCGCCCTTCACGGGTGGCATCACCGTCTGGTAGTTAATGCAGGTGTTGGTCATGACGATACCCATGGCGCGACATGCCAATATAAAGCGCCGTTCAAGGTTGGCCATCGCTTCTGTCTGACCCAGCGGATCGTAGTAGTTGAGGTCAACACCCCGTGGATCCGTGATCATGGGAATGGCTACAGTGCGCTGATCTTCGGGCAAGGCTGCGAAAGCTTCTACCAGTTTGACACCCGCCTCCCCGGTTGATTCGGGATCAGCCATCATGTGTGCCTGACTCACTTCAACCATGTCCCGGGCATCGAACATGCGTCCGATTTGTATCTGATGCTTCACAGCCCACTGACGCGCCGGCCCCATTTCACCGGCAAGCATTGCTTCAGCGCGGTCTGATAACTTCATAGGTATCCGGCCTCTTTGTTGAGCCTGACCAAAGGAGAGCGCTGTAATTTAAGCCTTAACCGACGCGAGCACAACCACCCCGAAATAAACGCGACCAGCCGTTTGCCAAATCTAAAGAGCAATGTGCTTCAGAATCATTAAACTGAAAGCCTGAATCCGGAACTACCACACCTCAGTTATAACATGAACAAAGCCGAATACGACTACATCATCATAGGCTCAGGTTCAGCCGGTTCGGTGGTGGCTAATCGTCTTTCACACTAAGCAATGACGGCAGGCTCACCCTGGGCGATGTAAACCTATGCCTTGCTGTCGGTTCGCGTTCGGCTGCTACCTATTCTGCTTCGGATAGCTGGCGTCCAGTGTTCATGGAAGATTGCAGCGTTGCCGACCCGGCGTTGTCGCGATGGACATTTGACTTGCCATAAACAGGTTTATGTCGCAATAGCTGACCGGTAGCAGCGCTATGTTGTAAGCTAAAGAATTATCGAATCACGGTGCAAAAAATTGGAAATCTCACGGTTTACATTAGAACAACTGCCTGAAACCACAGCCTTGTTCGAGCGTACATTCTCTGCATCTGAAGGCGCCAGCGAAGGAAAGACAATTGCGAAGTTGGTCGATGATCTCGTTAATACAACCGGCAATACTGATCTGGCTGGTTACTGCGCAATAGACGGTCGTAAACTGTGCGGCAGTATCTTTTTCAGTGCATTACAAATTGCAGGTAAAACCCGCATCTTTATGCTATCACCCGTGGCAGTGTCTCCGGAGTTTCAGCGGCAAGGCGTTGGGCAAAAGCTGATTCGGTACGGGCTTCAACAACTGAAAAATGAAGGTATAGATATTGTTGTGACTTATGGAGATCCTGCCTACTACCGTAAAACCGGCTTTGAACCTATTGGGCTGAACGTAATTGAAGCGCCTTATGCCTTGTCGTATCCACACGGCTGGCAGGCAGTGTTATTGAATAAAGACATTACGCTGTCTGAATATGGTAAAGCAAAATGTGTTGAAGCTTTTCGAGATCCTGCTTATTGGTAGTACCTGACCCGGTACAAATCGCGACTTTGTTCTGAAATTGAGTTTTGCTTTTCCGGCGCCTGAATGTGCTACTGATTTACTTTGGCTTCGGCTTTTTCGCTTTACGTTTCCTGATGTTTTTAGTAATTTCTTTTCAAGCGAAAATCACACGCAATGCTCATCAGTAACAGGATAATTTCAAGCGTCCGGGGTCAACTCTCGTCCAGCCACTGAAGAATCTCTGCGGTATCCTGCCCCTTAACCGGCGCTGCACACACTGGCTGATAAGACACTGCACCGCCCAGCCGGAATGGGAGGGTTGGCACCCGGGTGCCATCAGCGGTGGTTTGCACATAACCGCGCGTGGTTACCTGCGCAGACTCCAGTGCCTCGGGCATACTTCGCAGGCGAGCGGAAGGCACCCCTGCCGATTGCAGAACAGGCTCCCATTCTTCAGCAGTCTTTGCGGCCAGTGCCGTTTCAATTTCGCCTGCCAGTTGGGCAGCATGTGTTTTTCGATCTTGCCGTTGTGCATAGCGCGAATCGGTCAGCCAGTCGTCTCTGCCCAGTGCACCTGCAAGGCTCACAAAGTGCGATTCTTCGTTAACCCCCAGTGACATCACTCCGGTTTTGCATGGGAAGCTACCCGCCCCCGGGGATCGACTGTTGGCCAGATTGCCTCGTCGTTGCGGTACATTGCCAGTCTTGAGATAGTCGGTCACCGATGAGCTCATTAATGACAGCCCGGTTTCAAGCATCGACACATCAATAAAGTTGCCCTGCCCGGTCGATTTTCGTTCGTACAGGGCTGCCGATACAGCAAAGCTTGCCGCCAGCGCCGTGCTGTAATCCAACACCGGCGCCCCGGTACGCACCGGCCCGCTCTCAGTGGTGCCGGTGGCCTCCATCAGCCCGCACGATGCCTGAATATTCACATCATACGCAGCAGTGTTTTGCTGCGGACCGTGACGCCCGTAGCCGGTCATGGCGCAGTGAATTAAATGCGGGTGACGAGCAGCGAGCGCTGACTCATCAATGCCGAGTTTTTCAAGAGTTGCCGGTACGTGATTTTCTACCAGCACATCAGCACGCTCCAGCAGTCGGTGGAAATAGTCCAATCCTTCAGCAGTCTCCAGATCAAGCGCAACCGATCGCTTTCCAGCCCCCTGGGTCAGATAGGAGGTGCTCATACCTGCTTTTGCCCCCTCAGCGTCAGTGCCGCCCCGATGGCGGATTGCATCGCCTTTGGTGACGGACTCCACTTTAATTACGTCTGCGCCGAGCAATCCCAAATAGTACGCGCAGGCAGGGCCGGCCAAAACATGTGTGAAGTCAACGACTAGCAGGCCCCCAAAGGGATGTGAATTTGACATAACAGCTCCGCGATTTACCTGGTGACTATTGAACTGTGCATGTCTCGCAAACACAGAATGTAGCGGTTAAATGATAAGCGAAAAAGGGCTTTTCGGTTTACACTAGGGAATCAAGCTTTTGCGTACAGTTCCTACTGGAGGACATCAATGAGTTTTGCAAAAAAAATAGCCACAGGCATAGCCACCGCTACACTGCTTGCGGGCACACCAGCACTGGCTGACTACCCCGAAAAGCCGGTCAAAATCATGGTTGGCTTCTCTGCTGGCGGCGGTACTGATACCACTGCTCGCGGCTTTGCCTCTTACATGCACGAAGCTCCGACCATGAACGGTTTGCCAGCGTACATTGTAAACCTGCCGGGTGCGTCCGGTCAGAAAGCCGCCAAAGCAGTTCTCGATGAAGATGCCGATGGCCACACGCTTTACATGATCAACATCGGTACATTTATCGCCGGTGAACTCGCCAAAGGCGACGACCGTCCTTACCACATCTCTGACGATTTCGTGAACCTGGGTTGCGCTTCGCAGCTGGTTACCTCACTGCAGGTACACGCCTCAAACCCGGCAGCGTCAATGGAAGAATTCATTGCAAATGCCAAAGAGTCCGGCAAAGAAGTTACCTGGGGTACGTCCGGTGCTGCCACCATGCACGCAACGATTGGCCACATCTTCTTTGACACCCACGGCATCAAGCACAAAAAAGTGCCATTCAAAGGTGGATCAAAGGCCCGTGCTGCACTGGTTTCTCAATCAGTTGAGGCAGTTTTTGGTGGCGTAAACACGGTTGTCGGTTTTGAAGACGACATCCGCGCGCTGGCTTCTGCTGGTGCAGAGCGCGACCCGATGGCACCTGACCTCATGACTTTCAGTGAGCAGGGAACCGACGGTATCGAATTCACCGGTCTGATGTGCCTGTTCGCCAAAGCCGGAATTCCTGATGAAGTAAAAGAAGATGTTGGTGCTGCCATAGCGCACGTTGCGGCGGTTGAAGGCTACCAAAAATACATGAAAGGTAATGATCTGGCGTCTTTCTATACAGACTCTGCCGCAGCTACCGCTGCACAGGACACCATGTTTGAAGTCATGGGTCCGGTTGTCGCAGAAATCATCAAAAACCAGTAGGTTTTGATTGTTGTAGCAGACAGGCCTGTCCGGGCCTGTCTGTGTTCTAGCATGTCTGTGTTTTAGCACTGTTGTTCAAGCGCAACACTACCCTCCACCAGTTTTTTTTAAAGAGAAGGAAATGGCCAGCCACGACTATAAAACCAAAGTGGAATATGGCGTCAGTGCCGTTGTCCTTCTAGTTGGTATCTTTTTTATATTTCAGGCCTTCACCATCGAGACTTCCCGCGAGTCTGTCGGGCCGCGCACACTACCACTGATTCTCGCCGCTTCTCTGGTGCTTGGTGGTTTATGGTTGGCACTCAGAGCGCGCTCGGGTAAAGCCGGTGAGCTGAAAGACGGCTACGGATTCCTCGAGAGTGATGTTAAGCGCATATCCATGGTAGTGGCGTGTGGTGTGCTTTTTGTGACCACCTTCTGGGCCTTCGGTTACTTTACCGCCGTTATTATCACGCTAATTGCCATGCTGTTTACTTTTGGTGTTCGAAACTGGCTTGCGATGATTATCGGCGCGGTGGTGCTGGCACTTATTTTTCAGTGGGTGTTTATGGGCGTGATGCTGTTAAACGATCCTAAAGGGGCGGTTATCGACATGCGTCCTTATACTAACTGGATTACAGGAGCAAAATAACTTGCAGAGCCAATGTGCCGGTGTGGCGGAGTTTTTTGATTCTCTCGGGTTTTTATCGATCTTTTTCGATATTTCCTGTGGCTTTGTAGTGCTGTTTAACGATCCGTATGCTGTGATGTTTGTCGTGCTGGCAGCATTTGTCGGCATTATATTCGGTGCGCTGCCGGGGCTCACTGCCGCCGCTGCAATCGCCATGATGTTACCCATCTTAATTGCTTACAACGATGAGATTGGCGGGCTCGCCGGGCTCGCTTTTCTCTATGTGATTGGTAAATCCGGTCGCTATGGCGGCTCGATAGCTGCCATTTTATTTAATACGCCGGGTACGGCTGCATCTGCTGCCACTATGCAGGACGGCTACCCGATGACGCAAAAAGGCCAGGCCGGTAAAGCACTGAAGACGGCAACCGTGTCTTCGGCCTATGGAGATTACTTTGGTGAGATCGTACTGATTTTCGGTGCGGTATCAATAGCAGCCTTTACCCGGCAGTTTGGCCCACCGGAAAACTTTGCCATCTACTTAATGGCTTTTGTTGTTATCGGCTCTGTTGTCAGCGACAGTATTATTAAAGGTATTATCTCGACACTGTTCGGTGCAGTCATTGGTCTGATCGGTGAAGACATTATCACCGGTCAGTTCAAGATGACTATGGGTATCGATGAACTGGAGTCCGGTATGGCACTGGTGCCGTTACTGATTGGTGTGTTCGTTATTTCAGAGGTCATTATTCAAGCGGAAAAAGCAGCAAAAGTAAAAATCATCGATCTGGCGCCCGACAAAATTGTAGATCCTACGGCGCACTATTTTACCTGGGCCGAATTTAAACGCTGTATACCGCTGATGTTTCGCTCTTCAATCTATGGTTCGTTAATCGGCATGATGCCCGGGCTCGGTTCTTCTGTGGCGTGCTTCGTTGCCTACGGCGAAGAAAAACGCAAAGCTAAAAACAAAAGCGAATGGGGTACCGGTGTGGTCGAAGGTATTGCCGCACCTGAATCCGCCAACAATGCGGTTTCAGGTCCTTCCATGATTCCTTTGCTGACACTGGGTATCCCAGGCTCAACCATTGCAGCCGTCCTAATTGGTATGTTTCTGGTTAACGGACTGCAGCCCGGACCTTCTATCTTCGCCACTGAACCGCCGTTATTTATGGGTGGCCAGCTGATTAGCCCGCGTGAATTTATCTTTGGTGTTTTCGCGGCAGGCCTGATTGGTATTGCCTGTTATGCATTAATCGGCTACTTTGCGGCGCCGTTTATCGGCCGTATGATTGCCATACTGCCTACCCAGTATCTATACCCGTTTATCTTTATGACAGCACTGGCAGCAAGCTACTCTTCACGCGCCTCTATCTGGGACGTCGGGTTTGCAATATTGTTTGGTGTCATCGGTTATGCCATGCGACGAACCAACTTTTCCGCAGCCGCATTTATTATTGCCTTCGTACTCACCTCCAGTATGGAAGAGGCCTTCCGGCAATCGATGATCATTTCCGATAAGGGCTTTCTGGTGTTTACCAGCTTTGAGTATCAGGGCAAGTTTTCCTACGCGCCTATCTTTCTGATTATCGGTGCTGCGGTAGTCGGGTTTCGGGCCTTGTCTACGTATCGAGCGCGTAAAGCCGGGGAATAATCCCCCGGCACCACCGGATCAATGAATCTCACTGCAGGGTTTGATCACCGTTATCTGGCGATATTTGCATTCGGTCTGATTGGCGGTATCACGGCCTGGTTGATCGGTGTGCCAATGCCCTTTATGTTGGGTGGTATATTCGGCTCGGCATGTTTTGTACTTTGGTACGAGCGCAACGGGAATACACTGCCAAAAATGTCGCGCTGGGTGCGGCTGGTCTTTATGTCCATTATCGGGGCCATGATCGGCTCGCGATTCACGCCCGAAGTACTAACGATATTGCCGCAGTTCTGGTTGTCCGGGCTTGCACTGATTCCCTATATTTTACTGGCACACGGTGGCAACTACGCCATCATGCGCGGGCTTGGTCGATACGAAAAGCTTGATGCTTACTTTGCTGCCCTGCCCGGTGGCATAATCGACGCTGCAGCGCTGGCAGAAGAAGCCGGTGCTGACTTGCGCATCGTAACCGCGCAGCACTTTATCCGCATTATTCTGGTCGTAGCCTCGGTTCCGTTATTATTTCTTGTTATTGGTGGTGATGCCGTAGGCTCACTGGCCGGTGAAAGCATGGGCAGCTCCAACTACGGATTTATTGATATCGCATTGATCATCGGTATAGGGCTGATCGGACTTACCTTAGGCAGACTGACCAGGCTGCCGGTGTCCCACATGCTGGGGCCACTGCTGCTTGCATTAGTTTTATCGGTTGGCGGCTATGTAGAAATCAACATTCCTCCATGGCTCAGCCACGCAGCTCAATATATTATTGGTACCGCACTCGGTGCGCAATTCTCAGGCGTTTCAAGAAAGCTGCTGGTGCGCGGACTGGGAATGGGAATACTGGCAGGCATTTATATGTTATGCCTTGCCGGTGTGTTTGCAGTGATTCTGGTGAACTACGTACCAGCCGATTTTGAAGCGCTTTTTATTAGCTTTACCGCCGGTGGTCTCGCTGAAATGAGTCTGATCGCATTGTCGCTAAACTTTAATCCGGTGGTTGTGGCGCTGCACCATCTGGTGCGTATTCTGTTAACAGTATATGTTGGCAATTTTCTTTCCCGCCGTGTATTTAAACTGGTGCCATCGGAAACGTAAAAAGAGATATGAGAATATACGAAGCACTGGCCACTGCGTTTCATCGCGAGCAGATAACTACGTGCTTTGCGCTGCTGGGTGATGCGAACATGCATTGGGCTGGCGCACTGGCTGAAACCGGTGTGAATTTTATTTATACGCGCCACGAACATGCCACGGTTGCCGGTGCCACCTCGTATGCAAGGGCCACCGCCAGTGTAGGCGTCGCCACGGTAACCTGCGGGCCGGGGTTAACTCAGATCATGACCATACTGCCGATCGCCGTGCGAGCGCGTGTACCACTGGTGATATTTGCCGGTGAAGCCCCGTTGCATAAACCCTGGTACAACCAGGGTATTGATCATGGGCCATTTGTTAATGCCTGCGGCGCTGAATACCGTTCGCTTCACAACACAGAAACGTTGATCACAGAAGTTCATACGGCATTTACTGATGCAAAGAAAACACAACGTCCGATTGTTATCGGTGTGCCTTTTGACGTGCAGCAGCAAAGCTACGATGGCACATTGGATCAATTAACCTCAAATGAACAATACACCGCTCCGATACCTTTAACACCAGAACCATCTGCTATTGCACAGGCGGCAGACTGGATAAGAAACGCACAACGCCCGGTAGTACTCGCAGGACTTGGCGCAGTTGATGACGGTGCCCGGCAAGCCCTTATTACACTGGCTCAACAGTGTGGCGCATGCCTCGCCACCACCCTGCCCGCTAAAGGCTTGTTTCATGATCAGCCGTTCTGCCTTGGTGTGGCCGGTGGTTTTGCCACAGAGGGCGCGAAGGTAATCTTTGCAGAATCTGATCTTATCATCGCGTTTGGTGCACGGCTGGCATCACATACCTTTGATGGCGGTAAATTAGCGCCAGATGCCCGGGTAATTCATATTGATAATAACCCGCAAGAGATTGTGCAGGGACGCAAGGCGGCAGATATGCTGGTCAGTGCCGATGCGCGGCTAGGCGCTGAAGCGCTGACTCAGGCATTGGCTTCTGCACCTGTCACCGGCTGGCGCACCAGTCAAATGCGTATGCGCACTGAAGCAGCACTAACACTACCCGACGACAACAAAACGCCAGATGGTCATTTGCATCCGATGGCAGTAATCAAAACATTGTCCGAAATTATTCCGCATCACTGTCATATCATTAATACTTCCGGCCATAGTGCTTACTACACTGCACAAATGAACAAGCACCCGCAAAGCCACTATACGGTGATTCGGGATTTTGGTGCCATTGGAAACGGAACATCATTTGCGATGGGCATTGCCTGCGCCCACCCCGAAAGACCTGTGGTACTGCTAGACGGAGACGGCTCGGCGCTGATGCATATTCAGGAGCTCGACACCATGCATCGTCATAACATGCATGTATTGGTTATCGTATTAAATGACGGTGCTTACGGTTCAGAAGTGCATAAGCTACGTGCGGACGGTGTCACCGATGAAGGATCGGTTTTCGGCAGACCCGACTTTGCAACCATTGGCAAAGGCTTTGGCCTGGCAGGACAAACATTTACAGAAACTACCGACATGGCAAGTAGTATGGAAGCGTTTCTGGCAGACAATACCGCTGCAGTCTGGGACGTTCACATCTCCGATCAAATTGCCTCTCCACAAATACTAAAAGCACACCGTGCCATATGAATAAACTCAACGAAATTTACCTGGCAGGTGGATGCCTGTGGGGCGTGCAGGAGTTTTTACGTCATGTTCCCGGTGTCACCCGCACACAAGCCGGGCGTGCCAACGGTACCAGCCTGACCACCGAGGGCGACTACGATGGCTATGCCGAGTGTGTTCTCACCGAGTTTAATACCGAGGTTCAGTCAGTCAGCGGATTAATGCCGTATTTCTTTGAAATCATCGACCCGTACAGCATTAACCAACAAGGGGAAGACATTGGTCTGAAGTACCGCACAGGGGTCTATAGTCATCATGAGGAACACCTGGAACAGGCACGGCGTTTCATCGCCACCAGACCGGACAGGGATAAAATTGTTGTTGAAATTCTGCCGCTAACTAATTTTGTCTGTAGTGACGCCGAGCATCAGGACAGACTGTTACGCTGTCCGGACGACTACTGCCATATTGATCAATCATTGCTGCATAAATATAAAACTTAACGCCTACGACTTGTCACTTACCTGTGGTACTTCATGTGGTACTTCAGGGACACCCACACGCTTTACTTTGGCGAGGTTAGCCACGGTTGAGCGGGTCATTAAAGGTTCAACCCCTAACTCTGCCAGTTGTTGCGCAGACGCCTCCATTTCATGGAACCGCCTTTCCGCATGTACGCCGGTACCCTGCACCAACCGCTGCAACATTTTATGATCCATCGCAGTAAATTCATCAATCAGATTTTTCCACAACCAGTCCTGACAGCCAGCCTGATTGGCTCCTTCGAGCGATTCGATCAGCAGACCGGCAAGCCCTTTAATCACCACACTGCGTAACAACTTGCGTTCGGCAGCATCGCCGGCGTTATCGCTCACAATATCGACAGGCATAGCAAAACCGGATAACAGATCTTTTAGTTGTGCGGCGCCATTACCGGCAAACATGGCCGGTGTTTTTACGCCATTGCCCGGCACCATCGCCATTAACGCCACATCACAAAATTTGAAACCGGAATTCATTGCGGTACCCGCCAGCTCGCGTTTTAAACCGGCGCTGGCGCTGGCAAAGTCGGCATAGACGGCACTTTCGGGTATTGAATCTATTGCCTGATTTATTGCCGTGGCGGCATCAACGGCGCCGGTGAAGGACAATATAAAGTCGGCACCTGCTACTGCATCGGACGGGTTTGATTGTCGGACAATGCCGGAGGGAGTTTTTACACCTGCCGGGTCATAGCCTTCTATCTGAAATTCGGCGTCAATCGCAGCCGCTGCAATGTCTGACCCGATCAGGCCACCCGCTTCTCCAAGACCGAAAATAGCTATTTTTGTCATTAGTGACACTTTCCGTTTGCGCGTCGTTTGTGGGTGGGGGACCTATGCACCAGCCTGGCGTAATCGTGGCAGTGATCAGTATGTAGGTGGGTAAAGATTATCGTGTCAAGGTCCGTTGCGTTGTAGCCGGTGCGTAAAAAATTCCGGTGAGCACCGGCACCATGATCAAAAACCAGAATCTCATCACCGATTTCTACCAGATAACCGGTGCTGGCGCGGTTGCTCACAGGCACAGGGGAACCGGTGCCAGGCAATGTGATTTTCATGAGATCACCTATTTTGACGCAAATGATGACCGGAACTTTGCCGCCCAAACCTCGTTAATCTCAACAATAACCCATAGAGACCGAAACCGTGTAATCAGCGTGTTGTCAGCGCGATATCGAAGGATTTCAACATCGAGATGCACTTTGTTTTCAGACGCCTGCAGTACCTGAATATCTGAAAACGCCGAGTAGCACCAATCCTCACCCGCACGCGCGTGAAAATCCCGTAAATAATGCTCCGGGTTTATCCATATCGACATAGCGTTTCCGCTAAGTCGAAAATGCGGAAAATAGAAGCGTAGCAGAAAGACCATAGAAGCCATTGGCGAAGTCACCGAAGACATGATCCTGTCACGCGCAGATAAACTTAATCTGGTGATGATTTTTGGTCCAATACTTCTAATACTTTTTTTACTGCTGACACCAAAAGAAGCAATTGGCTGCGGGTTCTT
>CALHCI010000056.1 GCA_937931165.1 uncultured Granulosicoccaceae bacterium | reverse complement strand
CGGTTAGTTCTTGCAGTTCTTTTTCTGTAAAGCCAGCTTGTAGGCGCGCTTCACGATTAAACGGGCCACGAAGTACTATCCGACCATGTTTACGCAGGTAGTTACTGAACGTGGCTACCGGTTCCAGGCCCTGTGTTTCGCATACTGCTTTAAACCATCGATTGCCAATACGCACGTGATCAATTTCTTCAGACAGTATTTGTTCAAGGATGGCTACGGTTTGGTGATCACCGTGATGTGAGAGCTTTTCTATCATTGCCGGTGTGACGTCCAATCCACGGGCTTCAAGTACGCGCGGTACTAATGCCATTCGGACACCGATATCGTAGTCAGTGGCGACTGACATTTCCCACATGCCACCATGGGCGGGCATGGCGCCGTAGTCACTGCCCAGCTGCTGTAATCGTTTAACCAGCATTTCAAAATGCCTCGCCTCGTCAGACGCTACTTTTATCCAGTCACGATAATAGTCAACCGGCATACCACGAAATCGATAGGCAGCGTCAAGCGCGAGGTTTACCGCGTTAAACTCAATATGAGCTACCGCATGCATCAGCCCAATGCGCCCTGCTTCGCTGCCCAGTCTGCGACGCGGGACTTCTGAAGGATGCACCAGTATTGGCAGTACCGGCCTGCCGGGGTCGGTGATTCTTTGTGGTGAACCTTCATCATTCATCGCTGCATCATCAGGAAGCACTTTAACCTGCTGTGACAGCTGTTCTATGGCCGCTTTTTTACACTCAAACCGAATGCAGGTTAATGCGCTATAAACTGCTTTAAAAAAATCAGACATTCTTTGGACTCTGCAGTTTTGCCATGCTGGTAAATAATGATCTCGATAGCAGTTCTTTTCCGTTTAACTGAAAGTGCAGTAAAGCTCTGGCCAGATCACGCGCTTCTTTCATGTTGCCAAGCGCATCATAGTTGCGGTTGTGAAGCGCAAGCAGCGTGCTTCCACTGATCACCAGGCCTTTGTCAGATTCAGTAAGCTCCGGCCCTTCGGGTATGCTATAGCGATAACGGCATGAAGGCTCAACGGCATTGCCGCTTTGCCATTCATGAGACAACAACGGTTCATAGCCGGTTTGCTCCAGTAAACTGAACTCAAATTGCCGCAGGGCGATGTCGCGGGTTTCGGGATTATTGATCGCTTCTACCACAGGCCAATACAACACAAACAGTTCCGCTGCCTGTTCATACCTTGGCAACAGATGATAGACAAGTTCGTTAACATAATAGCCACACGCCAGCGCTTCACCCTGTAAGCGCATACTGGCCCCCACTTCTTCAACCGCCGACAACACCGGGAGTTCTCCACGCCCGGCCCACGACACATGCAACTTGCGAAACGGCTGCAGCATCAGTGATTTTTTTGATTTACCGGTTTTGGCACCGCGCACCAATAGTGACATCCGTCCCTGAGCCGGTGTAAATACCTCTACGATTAAGCTGGTATCGCGATACGAGCGCGAGTGGATGACATAAGCGGGGTGAAGATCGTAGCGAGACTGACTCATCTCAATCACCCACCGGTTAGTCTGGCTCGTAACCGAGATTGCGGATCATGGCAGCGTCATCCGACCAGCCATCTTTGACTTTAACCCACAGTTGCAGATGGACTTTGCTGTCGAACAATTGCTCCATCTCACGCCGGGCACGGCTGCCGATTTCTTTCAGGTTTTTGCCACCTTTACCAATAACAATTGATTTCTGTGAGTTTTTCTCAACCCAGATAACACTGGCAATTCTTGCGAGATTGTCGCTCTGATGAAATTCCTCTACTTCAACACTGATCGCATAAGGCAGCTCCTGCGACAGGAAGCGTGTGAGTTGCTCACGCACCAGTTCTGACGCAAGAAATCTCGATGAACGATCTGTCAGTGCTTCACCATCAAACATAAAGTCCGCCAGCGGCAGCAACGCTTTGATCTCATTCTGCAGAACGTCAATGTTGTCGCCTTTGGTTGCAGATATGGGCACAACAGTCACTGCATCATCAACCCCTTCCAGCGATTGTATCCACGGCAACAGTTTTTCTTTAGGCTTTACCAAGTCGACTTTATTAACCGCCAGTATCCAGGGTTTGCCCTGACGCTGTACTACTTCGAGTGCCAGTGCATCATCGGCAGTCCACACTAACGCCTGCACCACCAGCACCATGACATCAGCACCGGTCGCAGCAGAAGAAGCGGTTTTGTTAAGTACCCGATTCAATGTGCGTTTGGCCTGGCCATGTATGCCCGGTGTGTCTATGTACACATACTGAGTGTCATCGATCGTTCTGATACCAAGCAGCGCATGACGAGTTGTCTGTGGCTTGTGTGCAGTAATACTGAGCTTTTGGCCAATCAGCTTATTTAGCAAAGACGACTTGCCAACGTTTGGCCGGCCGGACAGAGCGATCGTTCCGCAACGCGTATTCAAGATTTCTCTGCCTCAAGTTTTTTCAGTGCCAGTTCGGCGGCCCCTTGTTCTGCCCTGCGACGGCTGGACCCTTCCGACTTTGCTTCAAGCGTGATCTCGTCAATCTTTGCGTTAACCACAAAAGTTCGCGCATGATCCTGACCGCGAGTTTCTACTAGTTCGTAAACCGGTAACGGAAGTTTGCGGGCCTGCAGGTATTCCTGCAATCTGGTTTTCGGATCTTTTTGGGGTTCTGCTACGGGGAGTTGCTGCAAGCGGGTTTCAAACAGTTTGCAAATAACGGTTCTTAGAGATTCAAAATCGCTGTCGAGGTAGACGGCACCAAGTAAAGCTTCAAGTGCGTCTGCCAGAATAGAATCACGATCAAAGCCACCGCTTTTGAGTTCACCTGAACCGAGCTTTATGTAGTCGCCCAGGCCGATTTCGCGGGCGACTTCTGCAAGCGTTACGCCACGCACCAGGTCTGCGCGCAGCCGACTGAGCTGCCCTTCACGGTAGCCTGGTTTCAGATGATAGATTTCCGACGCGATAATAAAGTTAAGCGCGCCGTCGCCAAGGAATTCAAGCCGCTCGTTATTGAGCGCACCTACACTGCGGTGCGTCAGAGCCTGTTTTAAAAGCGATTTGTCAGCAAACTCGTAATTGAGTTTTTTAGAAAGGAATCTTTCGACCGTAATCAAGTTAGTCCGGAGACAGCTCCCAAACAGCCGGTCAGCGCATGGCTAGTTGGTAAACTGCTCATCAAAGCCAGCAACGATTTCCAGATTGTACATCAATTTCCGTCGCTCTTCGTATTTCACATCGAGTACGAGCTCACCGTTTGAATCCCTGGCAACAGATACGACTTCTTTCGGGTCGAGGTGTGACAGTTTGTTGTCGGAAAACTGCTTTTGAATCTTGCCAAGCACCTCCCGTTTAGGTCGATTTTTCAGTTCGGTATCGGACACCACCTGACGGGCGATTTTGTTTACCGCATGGTTGTTGATGTACACCGGCACCAGCTGAAAACCGGTGATACCTACAAAACCGATTACCACTATGCCTATTACCCACTTGATCATGGCGCTCCACCTTTACTGGATACTTTCGCCGACCCTGCCAAGTTTGAACCAACCATTATTCCGGTTGAAGTGCATCCAGACCATGAATGCTCTTCCCACCAGGTGATCTTCAGGAACAAACCGCCAGTATCGACTGTCGTTACTATTGTCTCTGTTGTCACCCATTGCAAAATACATTCCTTCAGGCACCTTGATCTCGAAGTCTCCGTTGCGCGCATTGCGGGTGGTGAGAATACGGTGCTCTACCCCAATTAAATCTTCAACGATTTCAACGGTGGCCTGTCTGCCGCCATCAGGGTCGTCGTAGTCACCGAGGAGATCCTGACTGGCCTCTACGCCATTGACGACAAGCTTTTTGTCGCGGTACTGAAGTACATCACCGGGCACGCCGACAATGCGTTTGATGTAGTCCAGGCGCGGGTCGAGCGGGTAGCGAAATACCGCTACATCACCGCGTTCCGGTTCGCCAGTGTCGAGAATTTTCTTGTGAATTACCGGCAGCCGCACACCGTACGCAAACTTATTAACCAGAATAAAGTCACCCACAAGCAGCGTAGGTTTCATAGAACCGGAAGGAATCCGGAATGGCTCAAAGATAAACGAACGCAGTACCAGTACCAGCAGTAACAATGGAAAAAACGACCGCGCGTATTCAACCAGTATGCTCTGTGGTTTGCGAAAGATCAGAGACCCGATAAACCAGATAATTCCACACGCCAGTGTTATTAACACCAGCAACAAAGAGAAGTCTATATTCATTATTATTTTGACGCCTTACGCCGTTAGCCCCCGGACTTGTTATCCACCTGCAGCACCGCCAGAAACGCTTCCTGGGGAATCTCTACACGGCCGATCTGCTTCATCCGACGCTTACCGGCTTTTTGTTTTTCCAACAACTTTTTCTTGCGCGTGATATCACCACCATAACACTTGGCCGTGACGTTTTTCCTGAGTGCCTTCACGTTGCTGCGGGCAATAATATGCGCCCCGATAGCAGCCTGCACGGCGACATCAAACATCTGGCGGGGAATCAGATCTTTCATCCGCTCTGCCAACTCGCGGCCGCGGGATTGTGATCGTTCCTTGTGCACAATAACCGCTAATGCATCGACAGTTTCGCCGTTGATCAGAATATCGACCTTCACCAGATCCGAGGCCTGGAAACGCAGAAAACTATAATCAAACGAGGCATAACCCCGACTGACTGACTTAAGCCGATCGAAGAAGTCGAGCACCACCTCGCTCAATGGCATTTCGTAAGTCAGCGCTACCTGCCTGCCAACATACTGCATGTTTTTCTGTACACCACGTTTTTCGATGCAGAGAGTGATCACATCACCAAGGTACTCTTGAGGCACCAGGATGTTGGCCTGAATGATTGGCTCGCGAATTTCGGCCAATTGCGCCGGTGGCAGCAATTGCGACGGGTTATGAATGTATGAGACTTCGTCTTTCACATCGAGCAACTCGTAAATTACCGTCGGTGCTGTGGTGATCAGATCGAGCTGATACTCGCGTTCGAGGCGCTCCTGTACGATTTCCATGTGCAGCATACCGAGAAACCCGCAGCGAAACCCAAAACCGAGCGCTGTGGAGGTTTCCGGCTCGTACGCTAACGCAGAGTCATTGAGTTTGAGCTTCTGTAACGCATCGCGAAAAGATTCATAGTCGTCAGAGCTTACCGGGTAAAGACCGGCAAAAACACGCGGCTGAACTTCTTTAAAGCCGTCCAGTGCCACCTCGCACTGACGATTTTCAAGCGTGATGGTATCACCCACTCTGGCCGCATCAATCTCTTTGATACCGGCAATAATGTATCCGACCTGGCCGGCAGACAGTGATTCCAGGGCCTCACGCTTAGGTGAAAACACACCAACCGAGTCAACCAGAAATGATCTGCCGGTGGACATGATGCGCATTTTGTCGCGCTTTTTAATACTGCCGTTAACAATCCGAACCAGTGAAATAACACCGACAAAGTTATCGAACCACGAATCAATAATCAGTGCTTGCAGAGGTGCTTCGATATCACCTTCCGGCGGTGGCACTCTTTCCACCAGCATCTCGAGCACATCGTTAATACCTTCACCTGTCTTGGCACTACAGTGCACGGCATCATGCGCTTCAATGCCAATAATCTCTTCAATTTCATCGACCACGCGATCAGGGTCTGCGGCGGGTAAATCGATCTTGTTAAGTACCGGAATAACTTCTAAATCCTGCTCAATAGCGGTATAGCAGTTGGCCACACTCTGGGCTTCAACTCCCTGCGAAGCGTCGACCACCAGTAACGCTCCTTCACAGGCAGCAAGGGACCGCGACACTTCATACGAGAAATCCACATGGCCGGGAGTATCAATAAAGTTGAGCTGATGAACCTCACCACTTTTAGCGGTGTACGACAGCGATACTGACTGGGCCTTGATGGTGATGCCACGCTCGCGCTCCAGATCCATGGAGTCGAGCACTTGTTCCGACATCTCACGGTCGGCGAGCCCGCCACATATCTGAATAAACCGGTCGGCAATGGTTGATTTGCCGTGATCTATATGTGCGATGATCGAAAAATTTCTGATTAGCGATTGTTTCATTAACTATTGCATGTAGCCATAACGCTGGTGGTTGCGCTGGTATCAGCCGGTCAGGCTGCCGCAAGCGCTTCACGGAGCGCTTGAAGATCCAGAAAATGTCGACAAACTTCCCGACCGTTGCACATCAAAACAGGAACTGCTTCATTGTACACCCGCCGTAGCTCGGGGTTGTCGTCGATATCTACCAGCGTAACTTTGAAATGAAGTTCTGTCGCATAATCCTGTAACGACAGCAGCATGTCTTCGCACAAATGGCAGGCGTAACGGTTTAAAAGCGTCAGTTCCGTCAAGACTGGTTTAATGCCCTGTTGATAGGAGCGGACTGTTCGACAGCTCCGGTCTAGTCTACCGTCAGGGCGATAAAGATCGGCCCCTGCTCACGATGTACCAGCACAGCGATGGATGAACCTGATTCTACGCCGTCCATTGCCTTTTCAAAGTCATCAACGGTTTCGATGTGGGTATTATCAATCATTGTCATGATATCACCAACACGTATTCCGGCATCTCTGCCGGGGCCACTGGCAACCGCTTTGACTTCCACACCGCCGGACTCGAGCTTTGCACGGGTTTCATCATCGATAGGCACCACTTCAATGCCGAGCTTGTTACTGACCTTTGACGTTGGCGCGCGCTGGTTTTGAGCGAGCTCAGCAGCGCCCGGTAACTCTCCGATCAGCACATCCAGCGTGACCTTTTCACCTTCGCGAATCACATCGACCTCGGCTGTGCCACCTGCTCTGACCTGCCCGACCAATGGCGGCAGGGCGCTGGACTTGTCGACATACGAACCATTGAACGACACGATAATGTCACCCACTTTGAGTTCAGAGTTGGCCGCCGGGCTGTCTGGCAGTATTCTTGAGATCAATGCACCGTGAGCGGTACGCATGGAGAATGATTCTGCGAGTTCACGGGTGACTTCCTGAATGATCACACCAAGCCAGCCACGCGAAACGGTGCCGGTAGCCTTTAACTGATCGGCAATATCAATGGCCATTTCAATCGGAATAGAAAACGACAGCCCCATAAAGCCACCGGTACGACTGTAGATTTGCGAGTTGATTCCGACGACTTCACCGGCAAGATTAAACAACGGCCCGCCCGAGTTACCCGGGTTTATCGCGACATCTGTCTGGATAAACGGCACATAGTTTTCACGCGGCAGCGAGCGGCCGGTCGCGCTGACAATGCCAGCTGTGACGGAAAAGTCGAAACCAAAAGGCGAGCCGATGGCAAGCACCCATTCACCCACTTTAAGTGAACTGGATTTACCGATCCGTGCCGCAGGAAGATCAGTGGCATCGATCTTAAGTACGGCCACATCACTGCGCGCATCTTTGCCAATTAATTCGGCAACGTATTGCCTGCGATCGTACAGCCGCACAATGATTTCATCGGCGCCATCGACCACATGGTTGTTGGTGAGTACAAAACCGTCTTCTGAAACGATAAAACCCGAACCGAGAGAATCCGAGTCAAACTGCTGCTCCTGCGCCTCGGGGGCACCAGGCGCGTTTTGCTGCTCTTCCAGAAATTTGCGAAAAAATTCGCCAAACGGGCTGTTGTCGAATTCCGGCATGCTGTCACCGGAATCGCTGCTTGCGGTGGCAGAAGTAGTACTGATATTCACCACCGACTTATGATTTTGTTCTACCAGCTCGGTAAAGTCCGGCAAATCCGCGGTCGCGCGACCGGAAACAGCCAGAAGCAATAACGCAAAACCCGCGTATAAGCACGCAACTGTGCTCGCACTATTCATACTCATTCACTCTCCCGAGTCAGAAATGTCAGATCAACGTGATGTGAGATCTGGGATGACGTATTGCTCAGTGTGTCAACCGGTGCGGACTACCCGGATTCGTGGTCCGAGACTTTGCGAGTACCAGTGCGTAAGCAATCTGCTGCACCAGAGCCCAAGACCAAGGCCGATCAGCGCCATGACCGCTAACGTCAAATCCGAACGGCTGAGATAGCGATAACACACAACCGCAAATAATAGCATAAGGACAACAGGCAGGAGATAAGCCAGCGATGACAAACCAATCAGCGTATCTTTTGAAACGGACATTATGAGCGAATCACCCACAGCCAGATTGTCAGCCGAACCTTCAATGTGGATGCGCTGCACGCGAATAGACTTCGCCGATCCGGTGCTCAGCAGGCGGCCGAGGCAGCGACCGTCGCAACCGGCGCATGCAGCCTGATGCACGCTGAGATCAATCGCCCCTTCGGGAAGTGCGACTACGGTGGCAGTACTTTCACAGCCATCAGCAGCCTCGCGCTCATGGACAAAACCATCGCCTGCGGGCCTCGTATGTTGCTTGATGAGCGTCTCTTCACGCTGCCCCTCGGACTGCTTTGAAGAGACAGGGGGCAGCTTATTTTCCGACGATCAACATGGTTTTGGCGAGCATTTCTACCGTGGCGCCAGGCACTTCACCCACAACCGTTGCATGCCACTGTTCATGCTGTACGCCAAACGCGTTGACCGCGCCCATCGCAGTGCCACCATTCAGCGCTCCACCGGAAGATTCATCTTCGGCGCTTGAAATAAACACTGACAGCGATGCCAGACCGTCGGAATACATTAATCTTCTTACTGCATGGGTTGATCCGCCTACCGGTGTGACTTTATCTGAAACCAGTTCAAACCCACCGGGCAATGCCATTTCGTCTACGCCCGGTATATCACTATTGATAATCGGCTCTACCGGCTTGAAGGGCTCGTCTTCATCGACCATCCACTCATGACGCTTGCCACTTATTGACGCACTAAACATTTCCAGTGGCACAGTCTCAGGGTAGGAAATATCAGTGAACATCACCTGCTCTACCAGCTTGCCGGTGTTGTCGCGCATTGCCGAGCGAATCAGTAAGAAGGTTTCTTTGTCTATCCATAAGCGATAGCCATAGCGATAGTTGTCCTGGGGGACGATATCGATCACCTTGGTACGGCGTCCGGCCACTCTGGCATCTCTGCCTTTTCGGAATTCATAAAACTCAGACAACGCGGTGAGTTGCTGCGGTTCGAATTGCGGAAAAGGTGTACGCGGCTGTGCCTTGCTGACAATGACCGATTTACTACCGGGCCAGATGCAAACCACGCTGTCTGCATCGCGAATAATCTCTCGCGCTTCCCCGTTCAGTGAGATAAGACGTTCGTGTTCAACACCGTCTATCTTACTGTGGTAAATCTTCATGGTTTCGACTTCATCGCCATGCAGGTAGACAAAAGTACCCACGTAGGTTTGATCCTGCATGGCGCGCGACATTTTCTCGATCCACTCACGACCGAGCTCATCCGCCTTAATAAAGTTTTTATTACCTGACGATGAATCCGCTGCAGTCGTGCCGGCCAGCGCTGGCGTAAACGCAAGATAACCACCCATCGCAAATGCCGCGATGAGCGAGACCATCGACGACCTAGAAACTATCATTGACTGATTCCGAGTCGTATCCAACCAAACGACTGTGAGCGACCAGCCCCTGCACGCTCGCCATGCTGGAATCTTCAAGGTGATTCAACAGCAACGAGTTAAGGCGCTGCTCGACTTTTGCATCGCGTTCGCCTGCAACAGGCACCCATCGGGTTCCAGACTCACCTCGATAAACGGTTCTCACCAGCCCGGAGTCAGCCTGAGACACAACCTGAGGCACAACCTGAGGAGTTTCGATCACGGCCTGCGCCGTGGTGATGTCTGGTGCCAGCGACCCCTGACTATTGGAGTTGATGATTACCTGCCACCCGATAAATCCGGCGGCAGCAACACTCGCAGCCAGCCCAAGCCCGGCAAACGGTAACCATTTTGGTGCCGCCACCTGGCTTTCACGTGGGCTGGCCACGGGTCGTTCCATCTGGCGTTCACGGCGGGACTCACGCGCCCCTGCCAGTGGAATAACGTTGGGGGCCGATTCAGAAATGTCCTCTTCGACAGCAATGGCAGCGCTGACCCGGCTGGCAAAATCGGCGGGTAGTGCTGTGTGATGTTCATTTTGCAACACATCGCGAATCAGATGATAACTCTGCCACGAGCAGCGACAATCGTCGTCAGAAGTTGCCCGGCGTAAAACATCTTCAGTGTCCATTGATTCACCGTCCAGCAAAGCCGAAAGCTCTTGCAGGTAGCGATTGTCTGCTTTTGTTCCGTTTGCGTTGTTGTCTTTGCGCATACGTTATTGCTCTTCCACTATTTCGTTTTCATAAAGTAACGGGCGAAGCTGCTGATCAATTGCATCGCGCGCTCTGAATATTCTTGATCTTACGGTGCCGATAGGACAATCCATCACTGTCGCTATCTCCTCGTATGACATTCCTTTCAGTTCTCTGAGTGTGATCGCCGTCTTTAGTTCATCAGGCAATTGTTCTATTGTGTTACTGACCGTTTGCGCTATCTGATCGGTCATCATTTCACGCTGCGGATCAGCCAGATCGTGCAGTGTGGTTGCAGTGGCATACTGCTCTGCTTCCTGCGCATCAGTGCCATCAGTGATTCGACGTGACATCGACGCCAAATGATTTTTGGCGGTATTGATGGCTATGCGGTAGAGCCAGGTATAAAAAGCGCTGTCACCGCGAAAATTTTTCAGTCCCCGGTAGGCTTTGATGAACGCTTCCTGCGTGACATCCTGCACCTCGGCATGATCGTGCACAAACCTCGACACCAGATTTGCGATCTTGTGCTGGTATTTCAACACCAGCAGGTCAAATGCGGCCTTGTTGCCATCCTGAACCTT
>CALHCI010000055.1 GCA_937931165.1 uncultured Granulosicoccaceae bacterium | reverse complement strand
TTGTCTGCACTCCAGGTAAGACCGGTGACTTCGCACTGTTTAGGCCCCACCATAAAGCGCCGTATCTCTCCGGTTACCGGATCACCGGCCAGCATCTGGTTATTGCCATGCCCTGCAAAGTCTTCTTCATCGGAGTAGTTGCCGTCAGTCTGTATCCATAACACACCATTGGAATCAAATTTCAACCCATCCGGTGAATTAAACATATTGGCTACCGATACGTTATCTGATCCACCATAAATGTCGTTGTGCACCGACGGATTGCCTGCCAATACATACAGATCCCATGCAAAGCCGCTGCTGGTGTGATCGCCACCATTGGGACGCCAGCGAACGATTTGGCCGTAGTGATTTTCCTCTCGCGGGTTGGGTCCGGCTGCAGGGGTGAGGTCGCCACCTGCGTTAGGCTTAACACCACGGTTTTTGTTGTTGGTTAACGCGCAATACACCTCTGGCGAATTCGGGTTTGACGCCACCCACTCCGGTCTATCCATGGTGGTCGCACCAACGGTTGATGCTGCAATACGCGTATGGATACAGACTTCTGCCATGCTGGCCATACCGGTGGTTTGCGGGCTCAGCTCAAGCCACTCACCGGCACCGTTATCATGAAACTTGGCAACGTATAACTGACCGTTCTCCAATAGCGTGTCAGTATCACCACCAGGCGCATAAACACCGGTGGATACATAGCGATAGAGAAATTCCCCACGCTCATCATCACCCATGTACACGACGACTCGGCCATCGTGGTTTACGACCAGCTCTGCGTTTTCATGTTTGAAACGGCCCAGTGCGGTCAGTTTCCTTGGTGGAGCATCCGGGTTATGCGGATCAAGCTCGACCACGTAGCCGTTGCGATTTGGCTCGTTGGGGTGCTTTGATACATCGAATCGTTCATCGATGTTGGCCCATCCGTAACCCCAGTCCTTACCCGAAACGCCATAGCGCTTGAGCTCGGCAGAGACTTTATGATCAGGATCTTCAGCTGAGTAGTAGCCGTTGAAGTTTTCTTCACACGCCAGGTAAGTTCCCCACGGGGTTGAACCGTTACCACAGTTATTCCATGTACCGAGTGACCCTTTACCTTCCGGATCGGCTGCGGTTTTCACTAAGTCATGACCGACAGCGGGCCCGGTTAACACCATTTCAGTATCCGGCGTAACCCGACGATTAAAAGGACTGTCCTTAACAATCCCCCACTGCCCGTCTGTTTCGGCAATCTCTACAACAGTAAGGCCCTGTGCCAGTTTACCCTTGAGAATATCGTCATCGGTTTCGAACTTGCCTTCTTCGCGGTTGCCCCAAATGATTTTGCGGTTGGTGTATTCGTTGTTAACGACCAGCAGTGTTTTATCGCCGTGAGAAAACACTTCCATGCCATCGATATTATCGCCAAACGCCTTTGCCTGACTACTCGCATCACCGCGCGTTGCGTGATCGAATTCAACACCATCCGACCATAGCGGGTCACCCCATCTGGCAACAATCTGAGATGAATACCCTTCCGGTAAACTGATATCGTCAAGGGAGTTTGCGTCAATAGGGCTGAACGCAAAACGGTCTTTTGATGCCAGCGCCTCACCGGGTATCAGGCTCGTTGCAGTGCCACCTAATGCAGCCACACTGCCATAGGCGATTACACTCTTAAGCAAGCCACGTCTGGTTAACGCAGTTTCAAGGATACGGTCAAAATCGTTTTCTTCAGGTTTAGGGTTAACCTGCTCGTCAAAATCGTCGAATGAGATTTCCTGGTCGCTCATATGCCTTTCCTCTTAGCTGAACTCGCTATCATTGTTGCAGAATTCTGCGAGGACAGGAAGCGCAAATGTCGGCTTTTAAACTTAACTTTAACATTACTGACAACATCAATTGCATCAACAACTTATTCGTTAATACCGCCGGCACTATGCCGCTTGCGTCGGAAATCAATTTACATTGTCGTCGTCACATAGCCGCTCGGCAACGGCCAGTAACGCCGCCTGTACACGGGTTTGCACACCCAGCTTCTTCAACACGGCACGTACATGCAGCTTTACGGTGCCATCAACAATGCCCAGCTCACTGGCAATGTGTTTATTACTCTCGCCGCGGGCAATGTGTTTTAGAATATCCATTTCCCTCGGTGTCAGGTTGTAGGCATTGCCGCCCGAAGGCTCGTCTTTCACAACTGCTGCTCGGGCCAGCAGGCCGGTAAACTCCTGCGCTACGACAGTCTCTCCCTGCTTTGCACGTTTCAGGAGTTCTACCAGATGATCCGGGTCCATATCTTTTAACAGATAACCAACGGCTCCCAGTCGCAGCGCTCGCAGCACATCGCCTTTCTCAATACTGGTGGTTAAAATGACCACGCGCTGTGCAGGCAACTGATGGCGAATCTGCTCGAGTATATCGAGGCCACCGACTTCTCCCATACGCAAATCAAGCAACACAATATCCGGCTGATATTGCGTCACCAGGTCCAGTGCTTCATCGGCACTGCCGGTCATGCCAACCACGTTGAGGTCACGACCAGTCAGCAACTCGTTTAGCCCGGTTCGAAACAGGGTATGGTCATCGATAATTACCAGACTAACGGTGCTCACACGGATTCCCTTGTCAATACCACTTCACAGAAGGCCACTGAACGTTGCACCTTACAATGCAACTGGCGGAAGTTTTAAATTAATGCGGGTCCCTTCTCCGGGTTCCGAATCAATGTCGAGTATTGCACCAATGCTGAGTGCTCTGTCACGCATAATAGACAGCCCTATATGATCACCAAGTGCATCAGCTGACTTTTTGGCGGCACTATTCCCACTGGTTTTAGCCAGTGACGAGACATCAAAGCCATCACCGTCGTCTTCGATCAGCAGGCTCCTGACGCCGGAATGATCAATACGAAGGTACACACGAATGGTTGTTGCGTTAGCGTACTTGTTGGCGTTAACCATCGCTTCACGTGTGATGCGCTGTACCACCGAAGCTTCTCGAGTGGAAAATTCCACATGTGGATTATCGTTTTGAAAAAACACCGGAATACCACCTGTGGCGTTGTGATCTTCGATCATGCTCTGAATAGCATCTGCAACCTGTTGCTCTTCTGTCGACTGGCGAGTTTGACCGATCAGTTCCCGCAACTCGACATTGGCTTCACCAATTGTGCCCTCAATACGCTCTATATCCTTGCGAATGTCAGCCGCGCTGTTTTTATCAAGGGATTCACGCAACATCCGGATTTGATATCGACAGGCCAGTAACGTTTGCGCCAGCGAGTCATGTATTTCTGCCCCCAGCAATGCGCGTTCTTTAACAACACGGGCCTGTTGTACAGACTCAAGTACATAATGCCTGGCGACAAACATGCTCAGTTGCTCTGAAAGCGTTTTGAACACCTGTTGCGCTTCACGACGTTTTAGCTGTGCGGTGTCATCAGTGATCACCAGCAGCGCACCCAGCGGTTCTCTGCCGCGCAATATCGGGATTACTAATCCGTGATCACAAGGGGTAACTTCCTTCACCAGGTCCGGCTTATTGCTATGGTGAGTAAAAACTGCCTGGTCACTGGCAACCTGCAACTCCAGTATCCCTTCTACCATCATATAAGCACCGACTACAGCGTTATCGAGCCAGTCTGCCAACGAATGACAGACAGATTCCAATACGGATTGCTGATCAATTTCGTGTGCAACATCAGAAGTCAGCTGAAACAAAAGTTCCAGCACTCGATTTTGTCTTTCGAGCCGTTGGGTCTGGTTTTCAACCAGTGTTTCCATTTCTTCTGACAAACGGCGCAGCGAGGTGCCGACGTTTCTGGTATGGAAATCCAGTTCTTTATAGTGCGAATGTGTTGCAGGCAAATCGATGGTAGAGCGCAATTCACCATCACAAATACTTTGTATCCACTTGCGGGTTGCAAGCTCGGGTTGCACTAATTGTTCTCGAATAACGCGCCAGATAAACCAGCCACCAGCAACCACTAACAGCCCAACCAATATCAGTGCGACTCTTGCAGAAAGCAGGTTTGGCACTAATAGAGATACAATCACCACAGCCACAATGGCAACAGCCAGACCCACAAACAACGATTTAACCCGATTGCCTGCATTGACTGCGCGACCAAAGGCAGAAAGCTCGCCACGCCTTTGGCGATAGTCTCTATCGGTTGCGGTTGTTTCCATCATCCGGCTCGGGTTTCGGTGGCACGAAGGTAGGATCGTTTGGATTAAGAAAGATGAAATGTTTTTTGCCGTCTTCCATTTCAACATAGTCGAGCTCGGTGCCGGCAAGCAACGGTTTGTGATCATTGGCAATGAGCACATCAATACCGCTACTGGCTACCATGGCATCACCGGGGCCGGGCTCATCAAACCCCATCTGATACTCCACCGCACCTTCTTCATTCTTTCGCGCTGCAATGCGCAACGGCATATCATCGAAATCGTGATGCTCCATGCTGCGTCGTAACTCTTTCGCAGCGGCTTTTGTCACCTTAAACACTGTCTCTCCACCAGGTTATTGCTGACTTGCAGCAACGCTCAATGAACTGGCATTCTGAACGCGCGATATAAATTCATCTACCCACGGCAATTGCCCGGTATGACGAAAATGCGCATAACTTGCATGCGCATTGTAGCGGCAAACGCCGTCGTGCTGACCGTCTATACCGTAGCCTCGTTCTACTGCATAGGCAAACTGCTGATCTGCAAAATGCACACTGGAGTGGTGAAACTCATGGGCGGCAATTTGCCTGTCATCGGCAAAACGTCTGAGTTTCACATACCCCCGGCCCACCGGCTTTTTCTGCATCGTGACGGTAGCGTCGAAAATACCGACCATCGAAAATGACTCGTGATTAACGATCAGCGTCCGGCACAGGTACATTAGCCCGGCACACTCGGCATGCACCGGCAAGCCACTTTCTATTGCCATCCTGAGTGATTTGCGAAAGTTTTTATTATCCGCAAGCGCCTTGGCAAATCTTTCCGGGAAGCCACCACCAATAATTAACCCGTCGAGGTCAGCCGGAAACTCACTACGCAACGGAGACACTTCTATAAGCTTTACGCCTCGATCGCGAAAGACTTCAAGATCATCCTGATAGTAGAAATGAAAGGCTTCATCTTTGGCAATGCCAATTCTTAACGCGGTATTTTTCACTGGTTGCTGTTGAATGACAGCAGGCTCTGCAGGCACTACACCGTTGAACACGGCGGGCAAATCACAGTGTTCACGCACCAGAGTACCAATCGATTCAATACAGGCCTGGCTGTTGTCGAACTCCGGTGCAGGTACCAGTCCGAGTTGTTTCTCTGCGATATGTACTTCTTCGCTTTCCGGTATTTCACCCAGTACAGGCAGGTCGGTATGTTCGCCAATGGCCATCGTGATCTTGCCGCCATGCCGTGATGAACGAATACGGTTGAGTATCACACCGGCAAAGCGAACCGATGTGTCAAACTGCTGCAACCCGTTAATCAGGGCTGCAATCGTACGATGCATTCCCCGACAATCGATAACCAGCAACACCTGCAGGTCAAGTAATTTTGCGATTGCTGCATTACTGTCACTGCCATCGTTTTGCAACCCGTCATGCAATCCCATCGTGCCTTCGACCAGACTAAAAGATCCCGGGTTCATACGTTGCCGATAAGCATCAATCAGCTCGTCAGTTTGCTGCACCCACGGGTCAAGATTAAAACAGGGTTTGCCACTGGCGGCAGCCAGCCATAACGGATCTATATAGTCAGGGCCTTTTTTGAACGTTTGAATAGCAAGGTTCTGCCTGCTGGCTTCGGATGCCAGCCCTACAGACACCAGCGTCTTGCCACTGGAGCGCCAGGGTGCAGAGACCAGATACCCGCACTCTGCCCGGGTGACGTTTTTCATCTTACGACTGTGTGGTCGATGTGATTGGCAGGACTCTCAGTACCACACCAAACAACAACAGGGACAGCGCAGTTCCGCCAATGCCGAGCCCCCATTCCCACACACTCGGTAAATAGGGTCCGATGCCACCATCACCAAACGTGCTCGCAGTGATCGTTTTATCCGGAAACAATAACTGCGGTGTGCTTTGTGAGCCAATAATGACGGCATAAAGAATCATGGTGCAGGCAATAAGTGAGACGGCACATACGGCGTGCCATTTCATGGTGCTTAGATAACCTTCACCCTGCTTTAGCGCAAACGCAAGCGCTGCGACAATACCAAGCAGCGCCAGATGGCTAAACCAGAACAGCACTGCAAATGCCCCCTTCAGCACATTGTGCTCATCGGACTGATGTTCAGCAACATAGAGATTGGTTAAGTGATGAACTATAGAGAAATACAGTACTGCCAGCACACACCAGAGTAATAAACGGACAAACGAATGCTGAGTTCGCGCAGACACCGTCTGTGACTGCCAGCGCCCCGCCCATGTCATTACCAGTGCAAGGACTGCACTCCCCATCACCAATGACAACGCAATAAAAAGCGGCGCCAGAATGGCCGAGTCCAACGCACTGCGCCCGACCAGAAAACCAAAAATACTGCCGGTACCGGTGGTGAGTACGATACGCCAGATCAGTGCAACCACGCCCATCGTCTGAGTGAATCGCTGTAATGATTTCTCCAGCATCGTGGCAAGGTACAACACACCAACAGCAATAAAACCGGTGTATAAAAATATGTTCCACGAAAAGATCGATTTGAAATTATAAGTCGTCAGCGCTACCGCCAGCCTGTCAGGCCGACCAAGGTCGAGTACCAATACAATCAACCCGCCAATCAGCAAGCAAATTGACAACACCACAGAAAGCCGCGCGTATGGTGAATAGGTTTTATTGCCAAACACTGATGACAGCGTGGCACCATTCAGCGCACCAGACGCTGCAAGAATGAGAGAAATAGCAAACACATGCGGCAGCCCCCAAACAATGCTGTTGTTCATACCGGTGATGTGGTGACCTTCGTGTTCCATGGTATAGGCACAATAGCCACCTGCCAATACCAACAAAGCCAGTAGTGCCATCCACAACAAATAGTTGCCAGCTGACTTTAACGGCTGAAAGTAACCAGCACCCGATATCATTCTGCAAGCTCCGGATTACAGTCCATGGTATCGCACACCGGTATTAAGCGACAGATCAGCTCTTATCTGACTGCCACCTACAGTCTTCAACTTTTTTGAAATGTCACTGTCAGGGTCATTCAAGTCTCCGAATACAATGGCGCTGTGGGCCTCATCAGTACACGACACGGCACACGCTGGCTGCTGGTTCTGATCACTGTCAATCCGGTGTACACACAGCGTGCAACTTTCTACCGTGCCCTTGCCTCTGGGCGCAGAAGGTTTTTGATCAGTAAGATTTTCATGAATAAAAGAACGTGCTTTATACGGACACGCCATCATGCAGTAGCGGCAACCAATACAGGTATGTTTGTTGACCAGCACCACGCCATCGGCGCGCTTGAACGACGCACCGGTCGGGCACACATCAACGCACGGAGCAGAGTCACAGTGCTGACACATCACCGGCACCGAAGACTCGGCACCAGTCAGATTATCAGTTAAATCGATTTTGCGAATCCACTGCGCGCGGGTATGTTCATCTTTACCGGCATCTATGCCGTGCTCTTCGTTGCAGCCACGCACACAGGCATCACAACCGGAACTACATTTGGACGTGTCAATAAACAAACCCCAGCGCTTATCACTGGAGGCAGCGGTTTTGGCCTGCACCTCTAACAACGTGTAGGACGCAGCCACCGCACCCATCAATCCGAGCTTTTGCAGAAAACGACGCCGCGCAAGTTGCGCATTGCCGCTACCCTGCGGTTGGTCGCCGCCGGAATTGTTATTTACGCTGGTAGTCATGCGATGCTTTGTGCGCAACTTTATGTGATTGCATAACAAGTAACTGTTTATTTGAATAGGTCGAGGCTACCGGCAGATTGTTTTGCAAACTACCGATCACGGCATTCTCTTCAGGCAGTGCCGCATGGCACGTAAAGCAGTCAATCTTAACCGCAGCATAGGTGTGGCAACTTTCACAGAACTGCCCTTTGGCATCGATTCTGATCGGCTGGCCACCATTATCATTCTGCGCATGGCAATTCACACACGAAACCAGACTGAACGGTTCACCCCGGATACCTTCAATCACTGTTTCATCCCGCTGGTGATTCAGCAGGGACATATGCTCCTTACGCATGATATCAGTGTCAGCCACACACTGATCACCGTATGTTGCTGGTGGAATCACCGGGCCGTTGTCGTCGGCGTAACCGGGCATTACCAACAGCAACGCGGCAGGCAGAATCAACAAGGCAAGGTTAAGCCTCAATGACATGGTTAGTGCCCCATCCCCATATCAATGTAACCGGATGGACAAACATCAGCGCATATATGACAACCAATGCACTTGTCATAATCGGTATCGACATAGCGGCCGGTGGTGCTTTTATCTTTCTTCACTCTAAAGACAGCATCCTGCGGACAGTAGATCACACAGTTGTCACATTCGAAGCACATGCCGCAACTCATACAACGGCCGGCTTCGGCTTTTACCTGTTCTTCTGTTAACAGTTTTATGCGCTCTTCAAAATGTCCCAGAACAGAGTCACCGGAAGGCACATTTTCTTCACGCTGGTGTCTGTCTGTCTCGGCCCAGTGTCCGAGAAAAAGCTCATTAGCACTGGCAATTTCACTGGCAGAACGATCTTCATAGTTGTGTACTGCATAGTCCGCTTCATTCGTACCCCAATCTGGTGCACTGTCGTATTCCTGCACCCCAAGGTCAGACTCGTTAAGCTTGTCCATCAGATTAAAGTGATGCACATCAACCTTGGGCCGTTTACTCATCTCCTTGCCGGACAAGTAGTTTTCAATCGTGGTGGCGACCACAGTAGCCTGGCCAATCGCTGTAGTTAAAAGATGGGGCCGCACAATATCACCGGCAACAAAATGTCCCGGGCGCTCTTTCACCTGATAATAAGGATCTGCATCAATCAGTCCGCGTCCGTTATCGAGCACTTCAAGCCCTTCGAGATTACCGCCCTGACCAATAGCAGAGACTATTAGGTCTGCCTCAAGCGTATATTCTGTACCTTCCACAGGTTCCGGCCGACCTTCTTTGGTCATATTGCACTCGCACATCACCACACTGACGGCGCGGCCATTATCATCCGTATTAATGCGAACCGGCATGACACCGTTCTGTATATCTACCCCTTCGGTCAGTGCATCATGAACTTCATGTTCAGCGGCAGTCATTTCAGTGCGAGGCAGCAGCGAGGTAAGCGTGACATTAGCACCGATCCGCTGCGCTGCCATCGCAGCGTCATGCGCTACATGACCGTGCACCACAAGCTCTGGTCTTTCCAGTGCATTTTGTTTGGTGATCTTACCCAGACGCCGTGCCACCGAAACCACATCAATTGAGGTATCACCGCCACCAACACAAATCACGTTATCGGTGGTTGCCTGTAATTTACCGGTGTTAAACGCTTCAAGAAATTTGACGCCAGCGACACAGTTGGGTGCATCCCCCCCTTCAACCGGCAGTGCTCTGCCCGACTGACAACCAATAGTCCACAACACCGCATCGAAATCTTTTTCCAGCGCCTCAAGAGAAACATCACGCCCGACGCGAACACCCGGCTTCACTTCGATATCACCCATATCGATAATACGATTGATCTCTGCGTCAAGAAATTCACGCGGTGTGCGGTAACCCGGAATGCCATAACGCATCATACCGCCCAGCGCTTCGTGATCGTCGAATACGGTACTGGCTATGCCTTTGCGACGCAGCTGATAAGCGGCTGCCATCCCCGCCGGTCCACCACCGACAATGGCAACACGCTTTTCTGATACAAGTGGCGGGCTTTCAAAGGTAAACTTCTCTGTGATCGCCGTATCACCTATGTACTGTTCAACGGCGTTAATACCGACAAAGTCATCTACCTCATTACGGTTACAGCCGGCTTCACAAGGTGCCGGACACACCCGCCCCATTTGCGAAGGAAACGGATTGGCATCAGTTGAACGTCGGAAGGCATACTCCTGCCAGCTGGTACCCTCGGGTGGCTTTTCAATTCCATTGGCAATTTGAAGCCAGCCACGAATATCTTCACCGGAAGGACAGCTACCCTGACAAGGCGGTGTACGGTTTACATAGACCGGACACTTGTGAGACTCGTCGGCAACAAAGATCTGTGCCGTCCAGTCCTTCCAGCGGTGATCACCGTCCTTGAATTTGCGGAAGGTATGGTTATCCGCCTTTTCAATTTTACTCCATGGTGTTGTCATTGTATTCCGCCCCTGGTTCTCGCGCCTTTGCCAGCAGAGTTATCCTCTGCGAGTTTGGCCCTTAAGAATCGCTGTTAAATACCAGTGCATCACCCACCAACTGGTGAACACTGATTATCTGATCCATCTCAAATCCGTAGTACGGCAGCACCTTTGAAAACTGGCTTTTGCAAATGGCGCATATTGCCGCCATGTGAGTAATCCGGTGCTGCTCGTGTACGTCTTTAAGGGCCTGCATTCGTGGCTTGGCGCCTTTTACACGAAGCTCTACCAAATCATCGGTAAGCAACCCGCCTCCACCGCCGCAGCAGAAAGTTGCTTCACCGATAGTATCTGCAGGCATATCAAAAAAGTGGTTGCAGCTGGCCTTGATCACATCACGCGGTAACGAAAACTGCCCACCGCTCTTTGCACCCATACGCGATGCACGCGCTACATTGCAGGAATCGTGAAACGTCACGCGCTTATCATCATTCGCCGATGCATCCATTTTTAACCGGCCCTGTTCAATCAAGTCATGGGTGACTTCTACAATGTGTTGCGGTACCGGGTAATTCGAATCAAGAAAATCGAATGGCCCTGCCAGGGTATTTAAAAAGCTGTAGCCCACTCTCCATGCGTGGCCACACTCACCAAAAACAATCCGCTTTACACCCAGCTCAAGTGCCGCTTCACGAATACGCATGGCGACTTTCTGCATGTTATCAACACTGCCAATAAACAATCCAAAATTGGCCGCTTCAGATGCATGGGAAGACAAAGTCCAGCTGATACCAGCCTGGTGAAATACTTTGGCATAACCAATTAAACCGTCGATATGTGGCTCTGCAAAGAAATCGGCTGATGGTGTCACCAGCAATACCTCGGCGCCCTTAACATCGAGCGGAAATTTCACCGCGACATTAATTTCTTCTTCGACGTCTTCTTCAAGCCCCTCCAGCGTATCTGCCAGTGCCGGCTCAGGCAGGCCCAGGTTATTACCAAGCTTGTGTACCTTGCCGATAATTTCGTTGCAATACTTCTGACCCTTACCGATGGTGTCCATGATCTCGCGAGCAGCCATGGACACTTCGGCGGTATCAATACCATAAGGACAATACACAGAGCAGCGTCTGCACTGCGAACACTGGTGAAAATATTTGTACCAGTTGTCTAACATTTCCTCATCAAGATCTTTGGCACCCACCAGTTTCGGCAGGTACTTGCCTGCTACTGTGTAGTGCCGACGGTACACAGAGCGCAACAGATCTTGTCGAGCCACCGGCATGTTGTTGGGATCACCGGTGCCGAGAAAGTAATGGCATTTATCAGTACAGGCGCCGCACTTCACGCAACTGTCAAGGTAGACCCGCAATGCGCGTGACCCTTTGACGAGTTCGCCCAGTTTGTTAACGGCCACTTCCTGCCAGTTGTCGACCAGCTCACCGGGATACCCCAGCGCTTCGTTATGCGCCGGCTTGGCAACATACGGCTGGCTGTGTTGCATTGCCCCGGGAGTAACCGCAGGCACTTCGGTATAGTCACCCAGTACGGGTGCCTCAAAGTCAGCTTTTTTGACCATGATCTTTCACCAGCCTGGTCACGTGCCGACGTTCACGCGGGTTGTCGACCTGATTGCGTGACGGGCTGAAAAACAAACCCGGCGCATGCAGCAGTTTCGAAAACGGAAAAATTAGGATCAGTACTGCCACCAGCAACAAATGAAGCACCACCAGAATACCGCCGGGCAGCGATTCAAACTGCAACGATCTGAGACCAAGCGCAAACTGTTTTACCGCAATAATGTCGGTGTGCCAGCCAAAGCGCATTAAGAGGCCCGTGGCCGCAATACCAATAATCAACATCAGCATCAGATAGTCTGATGGCGCGGAGATGGTTTTGACCCGATCCACAAAGATGCGTCGCAGCAGTAAGCCGGTCAGACCCACGACCATCGCAATTCCTGCGTACTTACTTAGTGGCGCAATGAGATTAACCCAGCCCCACACCGGATCAGTGAAATAACGCAAGTGACACAACAGCGCCACCAGCAACCCTGCATGGAATAACCAGCTGAATATCCATGTGGGTTTTGATGCCTTAAACAAACTGTCGAACAACACGACTTCCCGTGCCATTCGCAACACGACGCCACCCCGGGTGGTTGGTGCAGGCGTTGTAGGAATTTTAAGTGGCGCTGGCGTACTCGCGTACTGGTAGATCTTGCGACCGACACCAATAACAAAAACAAGGGCCGCAAGATACAGAATTACACTGATAATCATTGCCTACTCACGGCCGGGCCACGCTGGCGTGCCTCACGCTGGCAAGCCGGGCGCTTAAACGCAACCGGTTGGCTTAGGTAAACCCGCATACTTACATGCCTGCTTCGCGGGTCCATACGGGTACAGCTCATACAGGTACTTGCCATTGCCATACTCTTTGCCGAGCTTCTTGCCAATGGCTTTGGTTAACACCCGTACCGCCGGTGCAATCTGATATTCTTCGTAGTATTCACGCAGGAAATTAATCACTTCCCAGTGATTATCCGTGAGCTCACAGTCGTCTATTTCCGCCATCACGTTGGCCACACCGGGCTCCCAGTCAGCCAGATTTTCAAGATAACCTTCTTCATCGGTTGCCAGGGTTTTACCGTCTACTTCAATACTGTTTGACATGTCTCTCTCCAATTAAGGTCACCGGCGCTTGCCAGTGACCATCATCATTAATCTTAAGCCCCGCCAGCTCGCTTGCTGCGTGTTTGCATCAAGCTTCCAGACAGCGGATCACAACCAGGAATGTACTCTATCATGCTCTGTCACCAGCGCGACAAAGCCTTTGTAGTCAACCTGCGTAAAGCCTTCAACAACCGGCTTATCAGCAAGCCCGCGGGCCTCGACATCCGGCGTCAGTACATAAAGTTTTTTTGCCGCAGCAGCACTCTTTAAATCGCTTTCATAACGGGTGCCGGCCATCGCTACTACCACCGCATCTTCAATCAGCAGCACAGCATCGTCTGAGCCAATGCGCGACAGGCACTGATCAAGCGAGCGTTTTTCGAAGGGTGACTTGTTGACTATATTCAGTGTGCTCATTAGTTAGAAACTCAGTACCACATCTTGCTGATCAATCAGGTCTTTTACTTCGCCGCGCTTAACAAGCTCAACATCAACCAACAGATCATCCTCACTCAGCCCACGCTCCTGCAATGACTCGGCTTCGACAAAAAGCTTTTCAACATCGTACATTTCGAGCGCTCGAAACGCCTTGGAAAAGTTCTTAAACTCTATTGAGTCCGTGCTTTGATCCTTCTTTAGCTGATAGACGCCGTCGTCTATAAACAGCATGCTGACATCCTGATCAAATGCAGCGCCAATCAATACCGTCTCGAGCGACTCAAGCGCATAGACAGTACCGTGTGGTGCACGCCGATTAATATAGATAAATTTTTTCTCAACGCCGCCGGCGTATTCTTCTTCCATTACCTGTACCCTGCCATTGCCGGCTAATCGCCGAACGTCACCAGACGATCCGACTCAATCGCCGCTTCAATCAGTTGCCCGAGACCGGAAATTCGAAAACCGTCTGCCACATTGGTGGCGTCTTTTTTGTTTCGATCACGCTCGCCTTCGTCAACAATGCCGCGACGCTGACAGGCGGCAACGCACAATACCAGATCGACCTTGTTGCTTTCGGCCATCTCGCTCCAGCGCTTTTGTATGTGCCTGTCATCCTGTGGCGGTGTGGTCAGATTGGTGCCGTTGTTGACGCCGTCGTGGTAGAAAAACACACGCTGCACTTCATGGCCGGACTCAAGCGCTGCTTTGGCAAACTGATAGGCACTGTCTGAAGCCTGATGCTGATACGGGCCTTCATTAACAAGTATTGAAAATTTCACTTGGATTTAATTTCTAGAAACGAATGTGACTGGAGGCATTGAGACTTTTGCGAGCCCCACGCCAGTTGTCTATGTGGAACTTGGTAAACGGCAGTTCGGTGACTTCAAAAAAACGGGGCCAGCCAATCCGCTCGATCCAGTCGTTAATACGCTCCCAGTCGCGGGCATCTTCTTTGTAGGCGTAGAGAATCTTTTTCACGACCTCTGTTGCCTCCGGCCAGCGCGGTGGATTATTCGGGATGCC
Source organism: uncultured Granulosicoccaceae bacterium (assembly GCA_937931165.1). Lineage (GTDB taxonomy): Bacteria > Pseudomonadota > Gammaproteobacteria > Granulosicoccales > Granulosicoccaceae. Next base: position 5,627 of record CALHCI010000055.1, on the reverse strand, counting down.
AGCCGCCACGAGCTTCTGAAAAGACGGCTTGCTGCGCGCATTTGAATGATTGCCGCCTACCCACACCGCAAGCTTGGAGTGCTCCGGATCATTGATCTGCATCGGCGGACAAGGCGGATAACACGCACCGCAACAAATACATTTCTTTTCGTCGACTTCAAGTGATGGCTTACCGTTGACCATCGCAGGGCGAATCGCCGCTACCGGACAACGCGCCACCACTGACGGTCGCTCGCAAACGTTGGCAACCAGATCATGATTAATCTTCGGTGGCTTGGTGTGCTGAATATTAATAGCGATATCACCCTGCCCACCACAGTTAATCTGACAACAAGACGTGGTGATATGCACACGGTTAGGCATTTCAGCGTGGGTAAACTCGTGAATGAGTTCATCCATCATTGACTTGACGATCCCTGAAGCGTCGGTACCCGGGATATCACAGTGCAGCCAACCCTGGGTATGCGAAATCATCGCGACCGTGTTTTGCGTACCACCGACAATAAAGCCGGCATCAGTGAGTGCCTGAATCAGCGGCTGCACTTTGGCTTCTGCATCAACCATGTATTCAATGTTAGAGCGAATGGTAAAGCGCACATGCCCGTCGCCGTATTCATCACCAATGTCACAAAGTTTACGCAGTGTGTAGACATCTAATATGCGTTGCGTTCCGGCACGTACCGTCCAGATCGACTCGCCGCTCGTTGCGGTATGACACAACACACCCGGCTGCGGGTGCGTGTGACTGACCCACTGACCAAAGTTTCGCAGCATCACCGGATGAACATACTGCATGCCATCCGGACACCCGCTCTCAATGGCGGGCCGCATCTGTTTCTTTGCAGGTTTAGTTGCCATCAGGCGGCTCCTCCTGCGGCAGCATCTTTTTGGTCTTTGGCTTCATCTTCTTTACGGGCAAACCACTTGGCGGCTTCGGCATCCCACTCATCCATGCGCACATACGAGCTTTCACGTGGATGGTCGATCATGTGAGGATCAACGTCGACGCCAATACCTTCAAGAAAATTCACCAGACCGATGCGCTCGATCATTTCACCGGTTCGCTCATGTTCAAGCGCGTTCTCTGCGAAGAAGTCGATGGTTTCTTCAGCAATTTCAGTAATACGCTCAAAATCTTCATCAGTGTCCATTTTCATAAACGGCACAATAACGGTGCCAAACAGATCACCGATTTTCAGGGTGCGCTTACCACCGATTAAAATACTCACGCCTTTGTCATCACCGGGGCTGAACGCGGTGGGCACTACATTCAGGCAATGCATGCAGCGAACACAGTTGCGGTTGTCGACTTCAATGCTGTCATCGTCTTTTAACGACAGCGCATTGGTCGGGCAGCGCGTAATGATATTGTCTATAACGTGCTGGCGGCCTTTGCGGTCGACGTAATCTTTGAACGCATCTTGATCGACTTTCATGTCATCCCGCCAGGTGCCAATGACTGCGAAGTCAGCACGCTCAATGGAGTTCATGCAGTCGTTAGGGCAGCCGGAAATCTTGAACTTGAATTTGTAGGGCAGCGCAGGCCGGTGAATATCATCAGTGAAGTTATTGACCAGCGTGCGGTGCAGCCGATGCTCGTTGGCACAAGACATCTCACATCGCGAACCCCCTACACATGACATGGCCGTTCTGACACACGGCCCGGCACCACCGAGGTCAAAACCGTAGTCGTTGATTTCATCAAAAAAGTGCTGGGTGTTTTCGGTGGTTGAACCGATAAACATGATGTTGCCAGTCTGGCCGTGGAAAGTCACCAGACCGGAGCCATGCTTTTCCCAGCTGTCGGCGAGGGTTCTCAGAATATCGGTAGAGTAGTGATTGCCCGCGGGTGGCTGTACCCGCAGCGTATGAAACTCACGGGATTCGGGAAACATGTCACCCACTTCAGAGAAGCGCGGGATAATACCGCCACCGTATCCGTAAACGCTGACCGTACCGCCCTTCCAATAGCCCTTGCGGGTTTTGTACGAATGTTCGAGCTGACCAAGCAGATCATTGGCCATGCCGTTGATACGTTCGCTGGGGTGATCATCGCGAAGGCGCTTGATCCCGGAAACAAAACTGGGCCAGGGACCGGTCTCCAGATGGTCCAGCATCGGGGTATCGTGATTGTTCTTGGACTCTTTATCCGTCATTTCAGTTGCCTTATCAGAGTGCCAACAGCTCGGACTTACAGGCCGAACCCGGCCATTTCATCAAGATTCTATAGTGTAGCCAATGCTGTGCATATAACTCTTTATGAACATCCGGATTATTCTGTCTATTCCTAAAGGCATAGAGCAAAAATAAACCTGATAATTAATTGTGCAAACGGGCCGAACATGCAGTTGTCAGACCCGGTACTGCACTGTATCTTTTCGCCATGACAACACCCGCACAGACTCATTCATCATTCGGCGCACGGGTACAAAAATGACCCCGCTGCCAGCGCGCTTTGACGGCCAGTCTGCGGACTATCAGCAGTGGCGGGATCACCGCTTACAACTGGCCAGCACCACAGCGCCGCCTGTGATTCTTTCTCCCACGCTAACGCAAGCGCAGGATGAACGACTAAAACAACTCTGTACTAATGCACACAGTCACGGGTATGCGGTTTACCAGTGGAGTGAACCTTCTGAAAACCTGAACCGCGACCTTACAGCGCTGCACGATAGATTATCTTTGCACTCATACGATAAAGGCGTGGTACACGACGACAACGGCCTTTCACTGCTGACGGATTTATCCGGTACCAGCCAGGGGCGTTTTATTCCGTACACCCCACGCGCTATGAGCTGGCACACCGATGGTTACTACAACACCATGGATCAGTCACTCGGCTGCTTTACGCTGCACTGCATTAATCCGGCACACAGCGGTGGCGCACTAACCCTGCTCGACCACCAGCTCATTTTGATTGCGCTGTACGACAAAAACCCGCAGTGGGTTGCGCTGCTTTCGCATCCGCAAGCCATGACGCTTCCCGCCAATACTGATGACGTTGGCCACGACAGACCGGACAGACACTCACCGGTGCTTTTTATCCGATCAGATGGCAGCCCCGGCGCGCACTTTACCACCAGAACCAAAAACATCGAGTGGCGAAATCCGGAGACACTTGCAGCCGCACAGGCGATGAAAGCACTTATCGATGAATCCAGTCACTGGCATCACACCCTTACCCTGAGCGCCGGACAAGGTGTTATCACACGCAACATTTTGCACCGTCGCGAGGCGTATACTGACGACCCAGACACGCCCAGAAAAATGCTTAGAGGTCGCTATTTGCAATCACCGCAACTCAGGTCGCAATTTGGCCGCAATTCGCCACAGTTGCAAACAATACCGCCGGAGTCTAACCATGCTGCACGTAAGTAATCTTCTGCTTCAACATAAAGAGGTCAACAGCTTTGAGGATTTCATTGAGGTAGTAAAACAACACGCAAAGAATGAACTGTTCTTTCGCATGGATTTAAAACCGCCTTTCCCCGACACACCTGATAACTGGGAAATGATGCTGGAAGCTGCTTTCAGCAGCGCCAATTCAGCAAACCCGGACTAGCGTAGCGTGACGTAAATACCCATGTCCAACCCCATTGATAACCTGAAACTGTCAGACGCCGAACGCTCACTAATGGACGATGCCACCTACGCCGACCGGCAGGAACGACTCGAATCGCTACTGACAACGCTTGCGCAGATCACCAATCCGTTGCAGTCAGCCATGACCAAACTTGAGATTGCCGGACTTCAGCTCGACCTGGACGACAAACCTGACGCCGCCAAACATCTGCAAGGGCTGGTCGATATTTTTATAGAACACAGCGCCTTTGAACATGCTGCGATGGCTTGCCAGTACATATACCTGTGCGATGAAGACAATGCCATCAGCGCCATAGGTCAGGCCGCCTGGCTTGCCATCACCTATCCGGTTGATCCTGATATCACCATTACTATTCTCGATCATATCGTCGATGAAACCCCTGATGAATCAGATGGTGCTGCCGTTGCTGCTGCCACTGCACACTATGTGGTTGACATACGTGCCCCGGAAGATAAAAAAGCCCACCTGCAACACATCACCGGAGCAATGCTGGCACGCGTTGCCAAACGCCATAGTCACATTGAAGATCAACAGCATTTTGAGCTGTGGGCCCGCACCCTTGAGCTGGACGAACCTGAAAAGTTTCTGGTACGCATGCGCAACGTAATTGATGTGATGGTGCAGCAGGACTGGTGGTTTGACAGAGACAAACTTCGTGATGAGCTGCCATCGGAGGATAGCTAGGCATGTCACTATGGCAGGAGCGTGAAGATACCCCCGGCACTACCCGCACCACAATGAGTGATGTGATATTTAAAATCGAGTGTCAGTCACTACCGGTTGATCACGCCGACGCACTTGCCGAAAAACTGATCATGCAAGTGCCATGGCTTGCTGACACGGAAGGCGCCGGTGTTCATCCGATACACGTTGCGGGTACCCAAAACGGCTGGCAAAGACCGGACGCCAACAGTGGCGAACCACTGATACTGTCAAAACGTACCCGACTCAGAGTCAGAGTCCCTGTTAATAAATCGGATGCGCTTATCGAAGCACTGACCGGTACCAGCCATACCATCGGTGCGCAAACGCTTCACATCAACAGCGGTCGTGCCGCCGCACTTCAGTCGTCTGCAACCCTCTTTTCCCGCTATACCATTTACACCAAAGAGCCGGAAGACGAAGACACATTTCTACAGCATGTTATCGACGACTGTAAATCGCTTGGCTTTCAGCCAACCAAATTGCTTTGCGGCAGAAACAACTATTTATCAACACCCGCCGGCACGCTTGAAGCCAGAAGCATATTAATTGCCGATGTGCCAATTGAATACTCCATGCCACTACAGGAAAAGGGCCTGGGGGATTTTCGACTCATGGGCTGCGGCATGTTAATTCCGCACAAAGGCACCGACGCGGTTTAACCACAGGTAACGAATAACACGCCAACTGGAGACTGTCTAAAAGCCAGGATAAACCCAAGACAAGCCCACCTCAACCAGCAAACTCATCCGGATCAAACCCGGCTTTGCTGTAATACTCCCTGGCACGCACCTCATCCTTCTCAATACCCTGCCCTTCCATATAAATCATACCAAGCGTCGTCCACGCACCAGCCAACCCACTCTCACCGGCACGTTCCAACAACGCCACAGCCTGAGAAGTATCCGCCTCAACACCCTCACCGTATAAATAAGCGATCCCCAGAGAATGCTGCGCAAGCCCAAACCCCTGATCCACAGCAAGCTGTAAAAGCGCGGCCGCTTTTTTTGGCTGCGCTATCACCCCCAGTCCGTTTTGCAGCATGATGGCACAACGATACTGCGCATCTGCACTACCCCTATCAGACAGCGGCTCAAGCAATTGCCAGGCGCGACGAAATTCTTTGGCTTCAAACGCAGCAATACCACTTACAAGTTGCATATCATCATCATTCATGTCTGCCATTTTACCCTATTTACAGCGTGTTATTGAAACCACACCAAACAAATAGCGTGAGCGCTGAAATCAGTGATCCGATCAACAGCCAATAAGGTAACAACCTGTTTAATACGTTATGCTGTGCCGGTACCTCCGTTATCAC
>CALHCI010000054.1 GCA_937931165.1 uncultured Granulosicoccaceae bacterium | reverse complement strand
GACGTGCGTCTGCGCGGCCCGTTGGAGCGGCAATATTCAAAATGGCGCACTACCTACGAAGCAAGATCACCAACACAGCAAGATAGAAATTAAAACAGCTTTAACCATCCGCAAAGAGCGCCACCCTGCGGGCCAATCATTCGCGAAAAGCGTTTGCCTACTTTGCGCTTTTCAAAGTAGGGCCCGCTGCAAGCGACATCCCAACAGCCCGCTGCAAGCGAAACCCCAAAGCCCGCTACAAGCGAAACCCCACAACCCCCAAATCTACCCTCGAGGAATATCCGGCGCCAACGCAATCAAATCATCCAGACTGGAAATCTCGATATCCGCCCGCGGCACACCCTCCGGATAAACCTCATCCCCACGCCTGATCCATGCCGTACTACAACCCGCCTCTCTGGCACCGGTAATATCAGTGTGTGCGTTGTCCCCCACATGCAGGATGCGTTCGGGTTGCACGCCCAGTTCATCAGCCGCGCGCATAAACATATCCGGGGCGGGTTTGGCTGGCAGATCAAGTGTGGCATACAGCGCTGTATCAAACAGATGGTTAACGCCTATGGCTTCCAGATCGGCATTGCCGTTGGTTAACGACCCGAGCCTGTAATGAAATGACAACTCTTGCAGGCCACTCAATACCTCGGGATAAAACTCGACGTTCTGGCGCGCTTTGATAAAAACATCAAACGCATCTTCCGCATGTGCAGGGTCAACAGCGTGCTGTTGCAGCAGCGCCCTGGTGGCACGCAGCCGCCACTCGGTGACATCATTGACCAGCTCCGGCTGTTCACTCAGCAGTTCGCGTCGCATATCACGCAGCGCATCCATACTGTGCGCATCAGCAATAACCGGATGATTGTCGACAAACCACTGATAATACACACGCTCGGCCCCGCTGATCACCGGCGCACAGGGCCACAGCGTGTCATCGAGATCAAATGTGATGGCGGTGATCCCCATCCGGGTCAGATTCATTGTTGTTTGTCCATGAAGCGGCGAACGGGTTTGGGATACACTTTTTGTTTCGCGTATCCGGAGCGAACCAACGTGACAATATTTTCGGGATTTGCCCTCGCACTGCTGGTACTGGCGGTGTTCATTGTAGTTACCTCAGTAAAGATCGTCAGGCAGGGCCAGGAACACACACTCGAGCGTTTTGGTAAATACACCAGAACCCTGGAACCAGGCCTGCACCTGATTGTGCCGTTCTTTGAGAGAATCGGCCACAAAATGACCATGATGGAACAGGTCGAAGAAGTGCCATCGCAGGATATTATCACCAAGGACAACGCAGCGGTGCAGGTAGACGGCGTGGTGTACTACCAGATTCTCGACGCCGCCAAAGCCGCCTATGAAGTTAACCGGCTGGAAAAATCGATCATCAATCTGGTCATGACCAACATCCGCACTGTAATGGGCTCAATGACGCTCGATGAGCTGTTGTCACACCGCGATCAAATAAACACTCGCCTGCTGACCGTAGTCGATGATGCCACTTCCCCATGGGGGGTGAAAATCACGCGCATCGAAATCGCAGATATCGCACCGCCTCGAGATCTGGTCGATTCGATGGCAAAGCAAATGAAAGCTGAGCGTGAAAAAAGAGCATCGGTATTGAACGCCGAAGCTGAGCGCGAGTCAAAAATTCTGATTGCTGATGGCCTGCGACAGGCCGAGGTATTACGGGCAGAGGGTCGTAAGGAAGCAGCATTCAGAGACGCCGAAGCGCGGGAAAGAGAAGCCGAGGCAGAAGCACTGGCAACGAAAGTGGTGTCAAAGGCCATTGGTCAGGGTGACCGTCAGGCATTAAATTACTTTATTGCACAAAAATATGTCGAGTCACTGAAGGAAATGGCGCTGTCGCCCAACCAGAAAACTGTTTATTTACCACTGGAAGCGAGCGGCATTATCAGCAGTATTGGCGGCATTGCAGAACTGGCCAAGAACGCACTGGACACCTCCGGCACTGATGCCGGTAAACCTAAGTAACGGACGTATTATCTTGGAGTGGAACAGGTAAATGGACGTATCACAAATCGAGCTCATCGCCACCACACTAACTCCCTGGCACTGGATGACCGCCGGTGTTCTTATCTGCGCTGTAGAACTATTCGCACCGACAACTATTTTACTGTGGCCGGGTATTGCAGCCATTGTTACCGGCGTAATCACTCTGCTTATACCGGATATAAGCTGGCAGCTGCAGGTGGCCCTGTTTGCATTTCTTGCGGTTGCCACTACGCTTGCCGGCAGACAGTTTTATAAAAACAATACCAGCGAAAGTACTTCTTCACTTAACCGCCCCGCCGATAAACTGATTGGACGTAAAGTTACCCTGTCAGATGCGATCGATAACGGCGTTGGCGGTACGTACGTTGATGGCAACCGCTGGCGGGTGGTCGGGCCAGATACCGAAGCCGGTGCAGTAATGAAGGTTGTCTCACTGGATGGATCATCACTGGTGGTCGAGCCCGAAGAATCACCGGCCAGCCAGTAGATACCCAGTCAGCTCTGAAACGTATCGAACTCAAGAACAATACAGTTGCCATTGCCAATGTGAGTCATGGAGTGACACAGGTTGCGAATAATCAAAAGCCCTCTGCCATAGGCAAGCAGCAAACAGTCAGGCGTTTGATCAGAATTATCCTGCGGAAAGACAAAGCCTGCGCCACTGTCCTGCACTGAAATTCTGATTCGCTGCGGTAGTATCTGTTCCACGCAAATCTTAATGTAACCGTCAGTCAGACCAGCAAGTTTTGACGCCCTTGATATAAAGAATTGCTCAAACCCTGACGGGTCTTTTTTCATCCGCGAATCGAGCCCCAGAATACCGTGATCAATACTGTTGGTAATGACTTCGCAGAACAGGAGTTCAAGATCCACCCGGCGTTCGGCAGAGACGGTAAATTCGGTACAAACCGAATGAACCAGGTCGTCTATCAGACTGGTGTTGTTAAGATCGGCACCGTGAAACAACCATTCACGAACCTCCGCCTTCGCCAGCGCGCTCATGTCACGGCTTTATAGCAAACAACTTATCGAAGTTGGCTATCGATAAGACACGCTGAACATCGGGCGTGGGGTTAACCAGCAATATGCTCACTGCCCTGCCCACATGCTCACGCAGCATCAATAACATTCCCAGGGCGCTACTATCCATGTACTCCGTTTTACTGAGATCGACATTGATCTGCTGGCTGTTTTCCAACGAAGCGTACGACGCTTTAAACGAGTCGTAAACGCGGTAGTCAAATCGCCCTGCCACAGTGACCGTAACTTCTTCACCATCTTCTGAGCGATGCGCGGTAACCCCCACTATTTTTACCCCTGCAATCTGTGTTTACGATAAGGTGTAAACCGCTATCGACTCGACATCTTGTTACTTAAGGGTAAGCAGGCCTAAAGATAGTCAGACAGATGCCGCTATGGCCACCCGAATCAACTGCACATTTGCCGGCAATTTATTTGCGCTGTAGCAGTGAGTGCCCGTGCAGGCAGCGATACACTGCTAACCGGTCGCAGATTTAGCGACGGGCGCGAAAGAAATCCTGAATTAACTGGCGGCACTCATCGGCCATCACATCACCGACTACTTCAATTTTGTGCAGGTGTGAAAGCGCCTCAAAGTAATTCACTTCACCGCTGACAGCACCCCCACGCGGTTCAGGCGCACCGTACACGACCTTCTCAAGTCTGGCGTGCATGATAGCCCCCGCACACATCAGGCACGGTTCAATGGTGCTGTATAAAACACAGCCGGTCAGTCGGTAGTTTTTGCAAAAGGCAGCCGCTTGCCTGATACAACAGATTTCAGCATGAGCGGTTGGGTCGCAACGGCCGATAGGCTGGTTGGAAGCCTCGGCAATTACTTCATCACCACAAACGATAATCGCTCCCACGGGCACTTCCTGATTCACTGCTGCAAGCTGTGCGAGCTCAATGCAGCGTTGCATGTGCACTTCATACTGCCATTCAGGTTGTGAGGTTGGCGGTACTTTTGGTTGCGTTTTTTGCTGCTCTGGTCGAGACATTAACGTGGAAAGTCAGACAGGCGAATAGTTCGCCTGTCTGATTACAGCCTTACGATCAAGACTCGGC
>CALHCI010000053.1 GCA_937931165.1 uncultured Granulosicoccaceae bacterium | reverse complement strand
GATTCATCGACAGTTCTGGCGAGCTCAATAAAAATAACCAGAACTACCTGACATAAAATCAGACCGACGAAGAAGGTCAGGTAACTGGTCATTGCCAGCAAGTGACCGACAGTGAAAAAAATAACCGAAAGTGCTGCAAACAATACTGGCCGTCTTCTATACAACGCCACAGCCTGAACAGCCCAATCCCAAACATCCCTGATTTCAACCTGATCCGGTTGTAACTGATGACTCATAGTGCACGACCGTTGCTGGCAGCTATACCAACTTCAGCAGGGTGCTGGTGCAATTCAACAACCCGTAATTTAATAGCGCCCAATTCAATACCCCGGGGGTTCACGCTGCAAAGCCTCTATCGTGAAATACTTTTTTGCCTGGCAACCCAGGCTACGTGTCGGGCAATTGCCGTATCCGCTCTTAGCTTTTCCAGGCTGTTGAGCTTTTTACCCAGCGTCATTTCGTCATACAAACGGTGAATACCATTGTGACACAGACGGCAGACTCTGACTCCGCGCTGGAGTTCATCCCGAGTGTAGTATTTTCTAAAGAAATTTCGACGATGAAGTTTGCGAGGTATCAAGTGGTGCAGCGTAAGGGAAGTGTCACGACCACATAATTCACAGATACCGGATTTACCTTTTCCAGCCATGCGAGCCCCACCATCCTGCCCACCACCCTGAAAGAAAAAACCTATCGGTGTCGTTCACGGACACCATGGCTAGCTCAAGTCCGCCACTGCCTCGGGCAGAAGGTCCATTGACGCGATGGTGGCGGTAGCGTTCGGGTTTTGCGCACTGCCAACGGGGTCGTAAAGTATTACCGGTATACCTGCCCGGTACGCCGCCTCTACCCCGACTTCACTGTCTTCCACCACAATACACTGGTCTGCGGCAAATCCCATAGCCGATGCTGCATGCAAAAAGAGTTCAGGTGAAGGCTTCCAGCTGTCAATTTCATAGGCACTGAAAAGCCGATCTGAAAAATGCACGCCGAGTCCGGTAATTTCCATCACATGACGTATTTTTGCCAGAGGTGCATTGGAAACCACACACTTCGGATGTTCCAGCCTGGAAAGCGCGCCCTCGATTCCCGCCACCGGCCGCAGATGCTGAGCGAAGTGATCACTGGCTCGTTGGCGAAATCGAGCGGTAAAAGCGTCATCAAGTTGCACGTCGTGACGGCGCTGCAGATCCGGCACGACTTTATGAAAATTCCAGCCGCGGTAGCGATGCACCAGACTCTCTGCAGAGTCATTAATCCCGCAATCTGCCAGTTCAGCCGATAACGCTTCGTTGTTTAGCAGCTCACTGTCTACCAACGTTCCATCACTATCGAACAACAGGCACTTAGCCACACCGGAACCCCACCGAAAAGGTCATTAAGACTGCCGACCAATCACACGCTTTGCAAGGTTTTTGAAGGGGTCACAGATGCCCGAGCTGTACTGTCTTAGTAACCCTGGTAAGTAGAGTTGGCTGCATGGGTTATTGGACAAGCCCACCCGTATGCCTGCAGCCCCTTGTTCCATTTGCTGCGGATATTCAGATCGGTACAACCGGCCAGCAACTTTGCCCGAATCGCCCGTGACTCATAAATTGCGGTTTCGCTGACCTGTGTAAGCTCTGCATAGTGCTGCAGCAGTGCCAGTAGTGTCACGATCAGATACTCGGGGTTTCCACTGCTGACAAAATGCTCTTCTGCTTTGGACAGCCGCTTTTGCAACCCGGCCAGCTGCAAGGCGTGGTTTTTTTCAGGTGCGATATCCTGTGATGATGAAGCAGAAACACCGCTGGCAGACAACACGCCAATGGCGTCACTCATCTCTTCTGTCAGGCAGGCACTCAGATCCGTTGATGAACGACAGGCACGAGCAATGTTGTTTCGTATTAGCGCCGCACCCTGCGGACTCAGCTGTTTTGCTGCAACTGCATTATCAGCAGTATCACTGAACTGCGTGTGCAGTGCCGAGAGTGCCGGATTATCACAAATCGCTTGCTCCAGCCGAGTGAAAGCGGATTGGCAATTAAGCGTCTGAGCCTGTGCGGTGGACGTTGCTGCAGCGGTCAGCAACAAAAGCCCGGCAATTATCCTTCTCACAAAATGATTCCCGTGTTTGGCCCGGCTGCAGTGTCCAGCAACCCGGCAAAGCCGATTGTTTTTATTGTTTTTGGCAGGGCGTGATATCGGCACCGGCGAATTAAACTTCAGCAACCGACACCGAATGCATCGAAGTTTGCGGGATATCTCTGCTAAATCAGGCAGATTGCCTTGAAATGGGCTCTTGCATCGCCTATATTCCGCTCCTTCACGAGAAGGCCTCAACAATCCCCAAACACGTCTGCTTTTCAGGCATAAATTGCCGGAAAATTCGCAGCAATAGATGTGTAGTCACCCCTTTTGATCGAGAATCCTTCTTAAGTAGCTGTTTTTAAATAAGTAATTCTGTTCGGGAAACTGAACTCCACCATTTGCGAAGGACTAATACGCCAGCGGTCAACAACAAGACCCGGCAACTGGCAAAGAGTGCCAGCAAGCGCAGCGGTTTTATTGCCGGTGCTTTTCTATTTGAGAAACAAAAATGACAGACTTAACGAGTTACCGAAATATCGGGATTTTCGCCCACGTTGACGCTGGTAAGACCACGACGACGGAACGTATTCTGAAACTGACCGGAAAGATCCATAAGATCGGCGAAGTTCATGATGGCGCCGCGACTACTGATTTCATGGATCAGGAACAAGAGCGCGGAATCACCATTCAGTCTGCAGCGACCACCTGTTTCTGGGATGACCATCGACTGAATATTATCGATACACCGGGACACGTTGACTTCACTATCGAAGTGTATCGCTCGCTGAAGGTACTCGACGGTGGCGTTGGCGTATTCTGCGGATCTGGTGGTGTTGAGCCGCAATCAGAAACCAACTGGCGCTACGCAAACGAGTCTGGCGTTTCACGGATAATTTTCGTCAATAAACTCGATCGTATGGGCGCAGACTTCTACCGTGTGGTTAAGCAGGTGGAAGACGTGCTGGCGGCCAACCCGCTGGTCATGACACTGCCAATCGGTATCGAAGACGACTTCTCTGGCGTTGTCGATCTGCTGACCCGTAAGGCGTGGATCTGGGATGACTCCGGTGACCCGACAAAATTCGAAATCACCGACGTCCCCGACGACATGAAAGACAAAGTCGAAGAGTATCGCGAGAAGCTCATCGAAACGGCTGTCGAGCAAGACGACGAAGCGATGGAAAAGTACCTTGAAGGCGAAGAGCCGGATTTGGAAACCATCAAACGTTGCATTCGCAAAGGCACCATTGATCTTGCGTTCTTCCCGACATTCTGTGGCAGCGCGTTCAAAAACAAAGGCGTTCAAAACGTACTGAATGCTGTGGTTGATTATCTGCCAAACCCGGTAGAAGTAAAGCCGCAGCCTGAAGTTGATCTTGAAGGTAACGAGACGGGTAAGTTCGCCATTGTCGATCCGGAAAAACCACTGCGGGCGCTGGCATTCAAAATTATGGATGACCGTTACGGTGCACTGACGTTTACGCGTATCTACACGGGTAAGCTTGAAAAAGGCACCACCATTTTGAACTCGTTCACCGGTAAGACTGAACGCATTGGTCGTATTGTGGAAATGCACGCTGACTCACGCGAAGAACGTGATTCTGCGCAAGCGGGCGACATTGTTGCAATCGTGGGCATGAAGAACGTGCAGACCGGTCACACACTGTGTGATCCGAAACATCCTGCAACACTGGAACCCATGGTATTCCCTGATCCGGTCATCTCTATTGCTGTGTCTCCAAAAGACAAGGCAGCGTCTGAAAAGATGGGTATCGCACTGAGCAAGATGGTGCAGGAAGATCCTTCATTCCACGTTGAAACCGACGAAGAAAGCGGTGAAACGATCATTAAGGGAATGGGTGAATTGCACCTCGACATCAAAGTCGACATCCTCAAGCGCACACACTCTGTTGATGTGGAGGTGGGTAAGCCACAGGTAGCTTACCGCGAGACTATTACGCAGCCGGTAGAAGACACCTACACCCACAAGAAGCAGACAGGTGGTTCTGGTCAGTTTGCAAGAATTGATTACACCATCGAGCCTGCTGAAGTTGGCAGTGGCTTTAACTTCGAATCGAAGGTTACCGGTGGTAACGTTCCACGCGAATACTGGCCAGCGGTTGAGAAGGGTTTCAAAACCAGCATCGAGAAAGGTGTGCTTGCCGGTTACCCTTGCCTTGACTTCAAGGTCACTCTGCAGGACGGCGCATTCCACGCGGTTGACTCCTCGGCTGTTGCGTTTGAAATCGCTTCTAAAGCTGCCTACCGTCAGTCAATGCCAAAGGCCGGCCCACAGCTGCTTGAGCCAATCATGAAAATCGACGTGTTCACTCCGGAAGATCACGTTGGTGATGTGATCGGTGACCTGAATCGCCGTCGTGGCATGATTCAAGGCCAGGAAGCAGGACCAACAGGTGTACGTGTTAAGGCTGATGCTCCGCTGAGCGAAATGTTCGGCTACATTGGTGATCTGAGAACTATGACCTCCGGCCGTGGTCAATTCTCTATGGAGTTTTCACACTACGCTCCTTGCCCGAACAATGTCGCCGAGGTGATCATTGCTCAGGCTGCGGAACTCAAGAAAGCTTCCTAATAGACCGCTACTACGGCTGCAAAATACTTGCAGCCGTTCAGTTGCTCTTAACAGAACAGCGGTTAGGGTATCGTTAACAACAAAAAAGACAGGCCGTTTATGAAATACATATTACCGATTGTTTTCGCTGTTCTTAGCACAAGTGCTTCGGCTGCAGGTGATGCCGCTGCCGGAAAGGCTCAGGCTGCTGTCTGTGTTGCCTGCCACGGTGCAAACGGGGTAAGCGCTATACCAACCTACCCGAATCTGGCAGGTCAAAAAGAAGCTTATCTCCTCTCCTCCCTAAAAGCATACAAATCCGGCGAGCGCAAAGGCGGTAGCTCTGCGATTATGGCGCCTATGGCGGCGGGTCTAAGCGATCAGGCAATGATGGATCTGGCTGCTTATTTCAGTAGTCTCGACGCCGCAAAATAATGTTTTAACCACCACACTCTACATTTACTGAGTGTGGTGTTTTGATCCTTCCGGTGATTTGTAGATCAACCCTTCTGATCGCTCTCCAGCTGCCTTGCCAGCGACTCACGCTGCAACTTCGCCGCTGCATACACCGCCTCGGTTCGATTACTCACTCCCAGCAACTTAAACGATGCCGACACATGCGCCTTAACCGTGTGTTCGGATATATTGAGATTCTGCGCAATTTTTTTGTTGGGCATTCCCTGCACCACTTGCAATAACACCTCCTGCTGCCGACGCGACAAACAATCGAGGCCAACATTGCCATCGACTACCGCATCTACCGGTCGATCAGCTTTTGGTGGCGCATCTTCCAGCGCTTCCGCTGGCAAATAGGTGCCACCGGCGGCCACCAGATGCAACGCTGCAGTCAGCACTGCGTAGGTTGCGGTCTTGGGAATAAATCCGGCAGCACCCGCCTCGATAATGGCACGGATAATCGCCGGGTCATCAACCGCTGAAACGACCACAATACGAGCATTGAAAAAATGCCTGCGAACTGCCGCGAGTGCATCGAGTTCACTCAGGCCCGACATGTAGTAGTCGAGCAAAATCAAATCGACAGACTCTGTATCAGCGGTATTCAGCGCGCACTCACAACTCGGGTGGATAACCACGCGAGGCTCAGGCTTGAAGTCAGACAACAGCGTTTTTAAACCTTCTGCAAACAAACTGTGATCATCGATCAGCACGATGTTCATTTTTCCTCCTGCGTAAATCAGCCCCGGTTAGACTAACCTGCAGTTGTAAAACTCTACAGCAGTTACCAGGTCAAGGGCAGTTTATCAGGCAACGAAGGCGGTGAGTTCTTTGCCCTGATAGAAATTCTCTAAATTCTCCAGCATCAGGTTACCCATCGCTGTCCGTGTTTCTACTGTGCCACTGGCAACATGAGGCTGCAAAACCACGTTTGGCAGTGAAAATAACGCCTCCGGTACATTCGGCTCATCTTCGAATACATCGAGCCCGGCACCACCGAGCTGCTTTTGCACCAGCGCATTGACCAGATCTGCCTCATTCACAACCCAACCGCGCGATATATTCACAAGATGTCCGTTCGGACCCAGAGCGGACAACACTTCTGCATCGACTACACCACGCATATCCGGCGTTGGCGCAACGCCGATAATTAAACAATCAACCGCTTCGGCCATGGTTTTAAGATCAGAAAAATACTGATACGACACATCAGATCTCTGATTGCGATTGCAATAACTGATCTGACAGTCAAAGCCTTCTGCACGCTTCGCAATTGCGGCCCCGATGCGACCAAGCCCGAAAATCCCCACATGACTGCCGCTGAATTTACGGGTAAGCGGTGCTGCACCGTCATTTACCCAGCGACCGGCACAGGTGTAATTATGTGCGAATGACAACTGGCGAAAACTGCCAAGTGCCAGCGCGATTGCAAGGTCGGCAACATCATCAGTGAGCACATCCGGTGTGTTACCCACTCGAATTCCTTTGGCTTTACAGTAATCAAGATCGACCGCGTCAACACCAACGCCAAACACGGTTACCGCACCCACTTTGGGCAACTGGCGCAGCAGATCGGCGCTGGCACCAGAGCCGCCATCCGTGACTACACCAGTGACTTCACCGGCGACCCCGGTTAAGAATGATGCTTTGTCTTGTGCTTCCCAAAGCCGATGCACGATGTATTGCTCTTCAAGCAACGTTTGCGTTGGTTGAAAGATTGGATTGACCTGCACTACCGACTGTTTGCTGCTCATCGTCGCCCGACTCTTCAAGTAACGGGCTAGTGTACTGCAGTCGCTGTGTCTATCGCAAAACGAAGCAGGAATTAAACACTAAGTTATGACGAAATTTGGCCAGCTTTGTGTCGGTGGTGCAGATCACACGACGTTTACTAGCCCATCGGAGGTGGTGCAACACGCAGCACTTCCGCCGGTGTTGTTACGCCCTGTGCAACTTTTCTCGCACCGCTAATACGCAGCGGCTGCATACCATCACGGATGGCCTGCTTGCGAAATTCCGTGATATCGAGCTCCGGTTGAATTAGCTCCTTTAACCCTTGCGTCATCTCCATTACCTCATAGATTCCGACACGCCCGGTATAGCCGGTATCACGGCATTTGCCACAACCGACCCCGGCTTTAATTGAGTCAGGTGGCGCAATGGTTAGCGGTGCTACCAGGCCGTTCCAGGCTTCTACCTCAACAGCAGCGGCAACACTACAGTCACTGCACAGTGTTCGGACCAGTCGCTGGGCAAGTACACCAATCATGGTATTGCGCAGCAGGTAATACGGCACGCCAAGCTCCAGTAAGCGGGTAATCGCAGCAGAGGCATCATTAGTGTGCAAGGTACTAATGACCAGATGCCCGGTTAGCGCTGCCTGTATAGCCATTTGAGCGGTTTCAAAGTCGCGTATTTCACCGATCATGATGATGTCCGGATCCTGCCGTAACAGAGTGCGCACACCGGTGGCAAAGTCGAGGTCAATATTCGACTGAACCTGCATCTGGTTAAACGCCGGTACCACCAGTTCTATCGGGTCTTCAACCGTACACAGATTCACTTCAGGCGTAGCCAGTTGTTGCAGGCTGGTGTACAACGTGGTGGTCTTACCCGAACCGGTCGGGCCAGTGACGAGAATAATGCCATTAGGTGACTTCAGCATGCCCTCCCAGACACTGCGTTCTCGCTGTGTAAAACCAAGGTCGGTTGCATCGCGCAGCAATACATCCGGATCAAATACCCGCATCACCATCTTTTCACCAAACGCTGTTGGCATGGTAGATAATCGCAATTCCACCTCGCGACCATCTTCGTTACGGGTTTTAAGCCGGCCGTCCTGAGGTCTGCGCTTTTCTGCTACATCCATACGGCCAAGAATTTTGATACGACTGGTGATTGCAGCCATCACCGTAGTTGGCACATCGTAAACGCGATGCAGCACTCCATCGATTCGAAACCGGACGACGCTGTCCTGTCGCCCCGGCTCAAGGTGAATATCACTGGCGCGCTGTTCGAACGCGTATTGCAGTAACCAGTCAACAATACTGACGACGTGCTGATCATTGACATCGAGCGCACCTTTGCGCCCGAGTTCCATCAACTGCTCAAGGTTCTGTACCTTGCTGCCTTCAGCGTTGTTCTGATCATTCTTCGCACCCAGCACTGAGCGGGAGACATTGTAGAACTCATGCAGGTAACGACCAATGTCTTCGGGGTTTATCAGTACGCGCGTTATTTTCTTGCGCAATACCGAGGAGAGTTCGGTTTCCCATCCATCGAAAAACGGTTCAGCGGTACCAATCTGTACCTCGGCATCCGTTACATCGATCGCGATAATATTAAATCGCTTTGCATAAGCCAGTGACATCACAGCGGTGATCGACGCGACATCGATGTTTAACGGGTCAACCTTTTTTACCGGCATACCAATTTTGCCAGACAGCCACTCCATCAGATAATCAAGCGTCAGCTTCTGTGTTGACTGCGGGCCTGCGGCGAGATTGTTCCATCCACACTCGGCAATGATCTGCAACGCATTCTTCGGGTCATCTTTCACATTCGCACGGACGACCGACAATACTTTTTGATTTTCTTCAGAGATTATGCCGTCAGCGAGCAGCTCATCGAGTAACATAAAGAGCTCAAGCTTGCCGGTGGCAGGGTCCGAAAATTTCGGACCGCCATCGTCAATGAATAACGCAGTGTTGCCGCTCATTTAATATACTCGTTGGTAAAGTGTGACAGAGTCGGCATTGCCCAACGCTCTGCTTATCAGGATTGCATCGGCAAAGAACGGCCACAGCGTCAAGCGCTGCCCGAATTAACACCGTCAGACAAAGAAATATCGCCTATGTCCAGTGAGATTACCGTTTACCACAACCCCAGTTGCTCCAAGAGCCGTGCCACTGTCGAATGGCTCAGGCAACAGAATATGGACTTCGAGATTGTCGAATATCTAAAGCAGCCACCGGACAAAGCAACACTGAAATCAATTATCGAACAACTCGATGCGAGCCCGCTTGAGGTGATACGCAAGGGAGAGAAAATCTTCAAAGCACTGGGCCTGCACCAGGGCAATCACAGCGACGAGGCACTGCTTGATGCACTAGCCGACAACCCGATTCTGCTCGAACGACCGATTGTGACAACCGGTCAGGAAGCTGCCATTGGCCGGCCGCTCGAGAATGTCATGGAATTATTCGATGACCTGTAAAGTGCTGGTGCTGTACTACAGCCGCGATGGCAACACCCGCCGCATGGCGAACCAGATCGCCCGCGCTGTAGAAAGCATAGAAGGCTGCGAAGCGGTGATACGCACCGTGGCGGAAATGTCCCCGTCAACGGATGCAAGCCAGAATTTGCGAGCACCTGTTATTGAAAAAGCAGAACTGCGAACCGCAGACGCATTAATCGTTGGCAGCCCGACCCGGTTTGGCAATATGGCAGCACCGCTTAAACAGTTTTTCGACAGCACCAGTGACTTGTGGTTAAGCGGTGCAATGATCGACAAACCCGGCGCAGTATTTACCTCGAGCTCCACGATGCATGGAGGTCAGGAGTCAACGCTTTTCACCATGATGCTGCCAATGCTGCACCATGGCATGATCATGGCCGGCATTCCGTACAACGAAGCCGCTCTGCACCATACAACAAGCGGTGGCACTCCGTACGGTGCCAGCCAGGTTTCCGGCAACAGCGCTGCTCCCATACTGACAGCAGACGAAAAGTCACTCTGCACAGCGCTCGGTAAACGGGTAGCACGGCTTGCACTACGATTAAAAGGCGGTCTCAATGACTGATTCTGACACTGACTCAAACGCTGCCATAAACACTGCCGGATGGCGGTCTATGGCGTTGGGTGGTTATCTTGGTACGTTGTTTTTTATATTGCTGTGGGTAACGTATCTGGCACCACCTGCCGCCCCTAAAAGTATTGTGCTCGCGATTGCGTTACTGCCAATGCTGCCAGCGTTACGCGGTCTTTTACACGGTAGAATTTATACTTATCAATGGGCCAGCTTTCTTGCTCTGCCCTACTTTGCATTTGGTGTAGATGCACTGGTACACAGGCAGGAAAATAAGTGGCTGGGTGCCGTGCTGGTGTTGCTGTCACTGATGTGGTTTGTCGGCTGTACCTACACTGCAAAGCAACACAAAAAGCTCAGTCAAAAACAAAGCACTGCTTCAGAAACGGAATCGTAATACGTTCACGGCCAGCCGCCAGTGATTCTGTATCGAGCACAGATATAGCAGACAGCAGACTGCTGGCATCACGCCGGTAACGCTTTAATAAAAAATCCGCCGCCTCACTATCGAGCTTCATACCACGCTGCTCTGCTGCGGCAAACATCGCATCACGCACCTCGGCCTCATTGAGCGGCACCAGTTTTAGCACCGGCCCCCATGTCAGTCGTGACACCAGATCAGCAAGCTTCCAGTGCTCTATAGAAGGCGCAGACGCCGCACTGAATACCATTTTGCCCTGACCTTCACGGACAAAGTTAATCAGGTTAAACAATGAGGTTTCCCAGTCCGGCTGACCGGCTACCTGATCAACGTCATCGAGCACAATCAGATCGTAGTTATCCAGTGACTCAAGCAATGCCGGTGTCAGCCCTGAACTCTGCTGACGCGTTTGATCAAGCGAAATATAAAAAGAACGCCTTGTAGCGCTCAGGTACTGGCCATGTAACGCTGCAAGCAAATGCGATTTACCGCTCTGGGCCGGGCCGCATAAAAACAACTGTCGCACTTTATCGTCACGCCACAAACCGGCAAACATATCGACAACAAGTCCGTTGCTACCTCTGGCATAGTTATCAAAGTCAGGGCGTGCAGACTCCGAGATAGGCAGGGGTATTTGCCGTTGCATAGACAAAATCAGCGCAGTCGATAGGTGATCGATTCACCGCTCTGACCAAACCCTGATGATGTCTGTGGCGTCAGTGCTGATTGATTTGACAGACGCTGCTGCAGGCTGAAGACATCTGCTTGCGGAGCGCGAAAAACAGTCACACCCGGCTCCAGCGATTCAGTCACCACCGATGTTTCTATACTGCGCAACAAAGAGAGCACTTGCTGATGTTGCGACAGTGAATTGATATTCTCAACCCGGATAGCAACACCGCTGCGATCGAACCCGTCAAGACCGGACAAGTAACCGCCACCAGTCGCACCATTGAGATTGGCAATTTCAGTCACCGCAGTCACCAGCGCTTCATCAAGAGAGCGCGTGGTTAACGACAGATTGCGGTCTTCGGCACCGTTGATCCGGTAGTTCCAGTCTGACTGCCATGATTGTTCCGACAATCTGACCAGTGCACCAGTCAGCGTACCGCTTGATTGATACTTCTGTAGCATCGCATCGACAACCGGCTGATCGTAGAACAGTACATTGGCGGGACTGACAATAGACAGATCGGTTTCATCTAATTGCGGGAACTCAAAACTCATATTGTTGGCCGCACCAAGCTGAATCATCCGTGACTGAAATTTGGTTGCACGGGCGCCGCCAATCAAAAACTGATCAGTACCCTGATCTACCGCCACCAGCGCCAGAATGCGTCCGGTACCCGGGCTAATCACTTCCTCTGCCACAGGGGCCTGGAACTGCCGCTGCAAGTTACCAAGCAAGGTCGCGGGAAAGCTCACGGCGACGACGCTGTCTGGCGGCTCACCTTCCCGCACCTGACGGGTCGACAGCCGACCACTGTCCTGACTGGCCGAATAGGCCCGGTATCGAAACGACTGCACGTAGCGCGACGGTTCCCGCAGAATCTCTTTGCGCTGGTCATCACTGATGGCACCCGCAGGCATGTTGCGTTGCAACACTCGATTCAGCGCCAGCCAGTAGGCACTTGCCCGTTGACTATCGCCGGGATTGGCAACAACCACTTCGACTGTAAAGTCCTGTGCGTTTGCCACTCCGCCCGGCAAAGTTGCGAAGCACAGGGTTGCAAATACCAGGAAGGTCGCCAGTAATTTAGACATAATACGAACTCTGTAACGCGCTGCGTTTGAGGAGTAATGGGTAGATTCCTTCAATTGTAACTCAGCGCGGCAATTACGCGGTAAAATCTGGTATCACTCTCCGCATTACACTCCTCGCCGGACCACGGTTCCGCACTGGATAATCATGAAGACAACAGAAAGCCTGAGTTATCGGGATGCAGGCGTAGATATCGAGGCCGGCGCATCACTGGTCGAACGCATCAAACCCGACATTGCACGAACCCACCGCCCCGGTGTACTGGGTGGCCTCGGGGGCTTTGGTGGCCTGTTCGAGTTGCCCACCGACCGTTACAAACAGCCGGTGCTGGTTTCCGGCACTGATGGTGTCGGTACCAAGCTCATGCTCGCCAATCTACTCGACCATCACGCGACCATTGGCATTGATCTCGTTGCCATGTGCGTTAACGACATAGTTGTTTGTGGCGCGGAACCGCTGTTCTTCCTGGATTACTACGCAACCGGCAAACTCGAGCTCGATAAATCACAACAGATCATTCAGGGCATTGCAGAAGGCTGCGTGCAGTCCGGTGCCGCGCTGATTGGTGGTGAAACCGCAGAAATGCCAGGCATGTATGACGCAGACGACTATGACCTTGCAGGGTTTACCGTCGGGGTTGTCGAAAAAGCCTGCATTCTCGACAAAAACAACGTCAAAGCCGGGCATGCGATTGTCGGTATCACCTCTTCAGGCTGCCACTCCAACGGCTATTCACTGGTTCGAAAAGTACTCGAAGTCAGTGGCGACGATCCCGCGACAAAACTGGGTGAGGCAACCCTTGGCGAACAACTGATCACTCCCACCAGAATCTATGTAAAGCCGATTCTTGCCATGTTAGATAGCGTAACGGTGGCATCACTGGCACACATTACCGGTGGCGGGATTACTGAAAATCTGCCGCGCTCTCTGCCACCACACACCAACGCGGTGGTAGACACCGGCACAATACCAAAGCTGCCGGTATTCAACTGGTTGCAGCGTGCTGGAAGTATTACCGATACAGAAATGCTGAAAACGTTCAACTGCGGTATTGGTATGGCGGTTATGCTGCCCGAAGATCACGTATCTCAGGCAATCGATGTGCTTGCACAACACGGTGAAACCGCTGTCAGAATAGGGACAGTAGAACAAAGCGACGAACAACAACCGCTGGTGCGTTACGTTTAAGCCGCTTTATTTGCCGGGTTAGCAATGCACCACAAATTCAACAATCTGCTTTTCACCTAAGAACAAATTTTTTTAGCTATGACGATAACTGTTTTGATTTCCGGTCGAGGCTCAAACATGCAGGCCTTGCATCAAGCAACACTGAACGGCTTGCTGGATGCAGAAATCACCCATGTTATTGCTAACAAAGAAAGCGCTGCCGGACTCACCTATGCGCGAGACAACAACATAAAAACCTCGGTGGTCGATCACCAGCAGTTTGATCGCAGTGAGCAATTCGACAACCAGTTGCTGCAAACCATTGAAGCGCAATCTCCACAACTGGTGTTACTGGCTGGCTTTATGCGCAAACTTGGCGCTGACTTCACTCAACACTTTGAATCGCGGCTACTGAATATTCATCCGTCACTGCTGCCCTGTTACCCCGGACTCGACACGCACAGTAAAGTGCTGGACAACAGTGATCAATGGCATGGATGCAGCGTACATTTTGTTACAGCAGAGCTTGACGCAGGGCCTATCATTGCACGCAGTGTTGTTCCGACGAAGCCGGACGATACCGCAGAGTCACTGGCCGCAAGGGTTCTTGAAAAAGAACATCAACTTTACTGGCGCGCAGCTCAGCACTGTCTGCAACAGTCAATCATATGGCGGGATGGTCACGTAGAATACTGCGGCAATCGTCTCGTTTATCCCCTAACCTTAGTGTGACTCTCTGAAGGTGATGTCCCCGCTTTGGCTTGCCGGACAACGCGAACGGCAATTTAGTTATGAATAGAAAAACACATACGCTTCGCACAGCCTTTCTGGCAGGCGTTAATGCAATGCTGGTGGTGCTACTGCTAGCTGAGCCATCTACCGGTTGGGCAACTACCGAGTCCGGCCTGAATCCTTTTCGCGCAGAATATAACGTCGAAAACGATTATATTACCGGTGGTGTGGCTACGCTCAGCCTGACACCTGCTGACGGTGGTGGTTTTAATTTCGTGCTGCAGACAAAACCTACCGGAATTTTCAAATGGACCGGCAATGGTAATATTCGTGAACACGCCATTCTGCCATCGCTTAATCCCCCGTTTGAATCTGTTCAATACCTCTACAAAGACAAAGGAAAACCTGAACGCGATTACCAGGTAAATTTCGACAGAGACGCGGGCAGCTTCGACATAAAAAAAGGCAGTGAAGCCAGCACCCATCCACTGCCGGACGGAGTGGTAGACCGACTGTCGGTAACACTTGCGTTGATGAATAAACACAGAGCGGATCGAAATTTCCAGACGCTGCAGGTGCAGGTGCTCGACGGAAACAACGCAGAAACCGTCACCTACAGCAACCACGGCGAAGAGTTGCTGAAAACCCGCATTGGCGATTTCCAGGCTAACCGAATACTGAAAGACCGCGTCAACAGTAACCGCGAAACGATCATCTGGCTCGCAGAGGTCGGACCCGCCAACACCGTGCTACCACTGAAAATAGAGCAATACAAGCGCGGGAAACTGACGCTTCGCCTTATTATTTCCAAATTTGCACTGGTTGATTAGCCCTCAACCCATCCGCATATATAATGGGATGGTATTTGACGACTGCTCCCAGAGGAACACTCTTGATCAAGGCGATTGCAGCGGCCGCACTGGCAACCCTGTTGTTGATAGCGGCTTATTTCTGGTGGTTTCAGGCTCCCCTGCTTGTAACACTGGGCTATGCAGTGGTGTCGGTGCTCGCGCTGGCTTTGGTGCCCCTGTGTTATCGCTGGTTCGGTTTCCTCGATATGGAAGTTATTCGACAACTACTCGATCAGGAAGAACGCGAGCACAACGAGATGATGCAGCGACTTTCCACGATGCAAAACGACCTCGAAACACTCGACAATGAAGAAGGCGCCAGGCAGGTCGTCACACTGAAGCACTTGCTCAATGATTTTCACGAAGTGATTGCCAATCGTTTTCGTGGCAAACAACTCAGCTCCAGCACCTACCTCGACGCTGCTCGCAACGTTCAAAATCAATCGCTGCAGAATCTGTCTGATATGGTTGGCATTGGGCACAGTATTTCAAGTCTGCAACGACAACAACCAGATAACGATTCGCAACAGCCACCAGCTCAGTTATCGATGCAACAAGACAGACTGGATGCCTTGTTGTCTGAAAACCGCCGGCTCTTCAAAGCGCTGTCAGATACGTCGGTAGAGGTTGCCAATATTCAGGAAATCGGTGAGTTCGAACGCACCGAAACGCTTGCCCGACTAAAAGATCTGGTCAGCATCGCCAAACAACAAAGTCAGTGACCATGGAGTTCACGATGAATTCAAATTCACTTTTAAAACGTGCATTGTTCGCTACCTTTGCAACGGTAACAGCCATCGCGTTGACCGCCTGCGGTCCAGGTGAAGTGGACAGCAAAGAATCTGCCCTTAAGCAACTCGACAAGCTGGTATCGGAAGATATTCTGCCGAGCCGCCGCGAAAACAATTATCGCGCTAACATTCAACTCACACAAACCAATTTGCTGTCCATGCTGCCAAGCTTGAGTGAATACCCAATGACACTCGACGCCCGGGACAGCAGCCGGGTAGAAGCAGTTGAAATATTCACTTCATCTGAAAAAGCCGGCACCGGGCGCGACGGGCTGTATGTTGAAATGGCACAGGCATTCAACAATCAACAAATAAAAATTGGCAACGGCAAAATTGCGCAGGTAGGGATCAGAAAGATCGCGTCAGGTTTGGGTGCGCAGTTTATTCTGGCACAACGCAACACCCCGGATGCATTCTCACCAAGCAATCACTTGTGGGGAGATATGCTGTCCGGCCAGGGTATCAACCTGTCAAAGATCGCTGATGTTACTGCACCTAACACCGCCGGTGTGATTGTCAGAAAATCGAAAAAGGATCTGATCACTACCAACAATCAGCTCGATATTCAAAAGCTGCTGACCGAAGTGACCACCGGCAACTTTGCGATGGGTTATACCAATCCGTATCAATCCAGTACCGGACTCAACTTCCTGTTAACAGTGTTAAATGCATTTGCTGAGGGTGATGAAAGTCAGATGCTGGCGCCGGATGTATCGAGCGCATTTGAAGCGTTTCAGGCAGGGGTACCGTTTGTTGCACAAACGACGCTGCAAATGCGTGATGCTGCGGTAGACAGCGGTGTGCTCGATGCTCTGGTAATGGAACACCAGTCATGGGTCAATGTGAAAGGCATGGGCGACTATGAGTTTCTGCCATTCGGTGTCAGGCACGACAGCCCGCTTTACGCCACCGCAGAGGCAGACAGTGATGAGCGCGAAGTGCTCGAGCGCTTTGCAGAGTTTCTCAACCAGAATAAACGCGCGGTTACCGACTATGGCTTTGGCCGCCAGGATAGCTATAAAAGCTCTTATTCGTTAGCCAATGGCGCGATGATCCTCAACGCTCAGAAAATCTGGAAAGATAAAAAGTCCGGTGGCAGACCGATCGCTGCAATCTTTGTTGCTGATGTATCCGGCTCCATGGACGGGTCGCGGATTAAAAATCTAAAACGCGCACTCATTGAATCATCAGATTTAATCAGCTCGGTCAATTCTATTGGACTGGTCAGCTATAACGAGCGAGTCAATGTCGACTTGAGCATTAAACAATTCAACATCCAGCAAAAATCACTGTTTATTGGCGCCGTTGAACGATTACAAACCGGTGGTGGTACAGCAACCAACGATGCAGTCCTTGTCGCCGCCCATGAGCTGGTAGAGTTTGCCAAAACCAATCCGAATCACAAGCTGGTTATTTTTGTACTTTCAGACGGAGAAACCAACAAAGGACTGGAGTATGCCGGTGTTGAAAAAACCATGGAATGGACCGGCATTCCCATTCACTCCATTGCCTACGAACTGTCTTCTGATCACTTAAAAGCAATGGCAGGTCTGGCTGAAGGTGCCTACATTGAATCCAGTGCGGAGTCAGCTTCGTACCGGATTGGCAATCTCCTGAACTCAGAGATGTAGCGTATGCGGTTTATAAAAATGTTCGGCCTGCTCATCCTGCTACAGGGCATCCTTTGGATAGGCTCGCATGTTTTCTTTTCTGCGAACAAATCTGACGTACTACTGGTAGTAGACACATCGTTTTCAATGAAACCGAATTTTCCTTCGGTTAAAAACTGGATAGAAAATTACCAGAGCTCTGCCAGATATAAAAATGTAACGATAGGAACAGACAAGGCATCTCTGGGTGAGCTGCCCGAGCTCGCTTCAATGGATGTCATATTCCGCACCTCTTTTGGCAACCTGAATGAGGCGAATTTAAAACGACTCTACAGTCATGTGAAAGCGAAAGAAAAAATATTGCTCAGCGACGGAACGCTCAAGCCGGAAGGCTGGGACGTGGTGGCTTTTTAACGGGCGAGCTTCAATGGCACTTCAATGGCACAACCCACTGCGTTAGCTAAAAGCCCTAGAATCGTTTCTGAATGTTAGCCCGGATACGATAATCAGTTTCTGCCTCATACTCACCGCTTTGCATGAACGGCATTAACACATCAGCACTGAGTAAAAAGCTGTCGCGTTCCCAATGTAAACCCGGCGATAAGTACCACTGTTGATCTTCCAGTTCGATTCGATCATCAGACTCATCTGACAGACTGAACTGACCTCTGAGCGATACCGTCCACATCGGATCGGTAGATTCCAGTCCGGTCATAGAGAAACGTCTGCCAGTTGTTACCCCGAGTGACCACAGTTCTTTGTCATCCGACGATTCGAGTACCTCTTTTTCGTCAGAAAACTGCCGAAAGCTAAGATCAACGCCACTGTAATTGACCGAACCAAGTCTTCCGTAATGAATGCCGAGCTGGCGACTGCTGATCAGACGTGAGTCACTACGAAACTCGTCCGATTCCACATCGATAGAAGCCGAGTAGGAAAACCCCTGATGAATGTCGTGCATTCGGGCTTCGCCAGGCTTCAGAAAATCTATTCTATTCAGGCGAATTTCGCTGTTCCAGTGGGGATTCTGCGTTTCTGTATCGTGCGCTTCCGTGTGGCCCGCTTCGAGAGGTGAGGTAAGCTTAAACAGCATTTCCGATCGCGTGCCGGGGTCCGCATCGTCCTCGACACCAAACGGGCTCTGGACACCGAATTCACCGATCCGGTAATCAGCAGCATCGGCAAACGACAGGCATGGGGATAATGCCAGCGTCATCGCCGCGAATGCTTTATGTGTAAAACGTACTGTGTCCATTGATAACTCGTTTAGCATCCATCACGGATGCCGGGGGTAGTGTTCCATCGTTGTCCTGACAAGTCAGGCACCGATAGTATTATTATGTGACTTGAAATTGCTGCTCGCAGTTCCGTCGTCTCTTACGTTAAGTTGTTTTTTTACAACTACGGTAAAATGTAGCAGCAAAAGCCTGACGATCACTGATATGGACGTTAACTTTTATCCATGATCTCGTCAAGCAAACCTGTTAATTTTTTGCAACATTTGTAGAATTACAACATGCATAGTGAAGAAATCGATCCGGACCTCCAACCGGAAATCAGCAAATCGCAACGTAAACGCGATGCCGACGACATCCGTGACTTTGCCGCCAGGCTGGTGCTGGAAAAAAAGCAAAACCTCAACAAGCTGCCATTAACCGACGAGATTCGTGATGCCATTGCTAAATGCCCGGCGCAAAGCACACGCGGTGCTTACAAGCGCCATATCCAGTACATCAGCAAACTGATCCGAAAAACGGACGACTACGAAACGCTCAAAACCTTGCTCGACGACCCGGTCGTACCCAAAGCAAGCCCACATGAGAACATGTGTTCAAAGCTTATTGAGTCATTTACCGAGCATGCAGACACCCTTCGGGAAACTTACCCGTCCGTCAGCCTGCAGCAGGCCCGACAGCTTGCAAGGTCTGCGCAACCAGTCACCTATGCCATCGAAAACGAACCAACGGACAAAGAAAGGTCGGCCGCAAAGAAAGCCACCAAAGCCAGAAAATCACTGCTGAAACTCCTGAGTGAGGGCGCCTAGCCCGGATTATTCACAAGGCAACGGTGATGTTGAAGGAAGATCCTGTTTTGATCGTTCCAAAATCTGGCACTCTGTCTATTCACCATCAGACGCAACCCTATCTATATCAACTTGGGCTGCACATCTCGCATGATCGAGCTGTTTGCACTATTTCCGCTGAGTGGCAAATCTCATGTATGTTCCGGGCAAAACGAACTATTTATCGACTCGCCTGGGTATTGACCGTTTCCCATTTCGGACTGTCCCAGCTACCGGTCAGGGTGAAACGCCGTCTGCCAATCTCGTCGAGATTAACCCCAAGGCCTTTCAGAATACCATCGGCCACCAGCGCGGTAACGCCTGCGGCGGGCCCACCTGACAGCACACCAATCAACGGCAACGCACCACTGACGCGTGGCAGCACGTCTATCGTTTGATCATACTGGCGGTTTACAAAGTCGGAGTGCCCGTGAATGAGAATTTCAGCCACCGGTCCGGTAACCAGCAAGGTTTGCGACGCAAGCCTGCCACCACCAATGGTAAAGCTGCCATTAACACTCGCATACTCCAGACCCGTGTTCAGAATATCGCGAAAGTCCAGTGTCAGCCGTCGCGGCAATGCCTGCAGCGCAAACAACCCGAGAATCCGACCGGCACCCGGCTCTACCCCGAGCACCCGACCATCGCGGAAATTCACAAACAGCTGCCCCTGCATAGCCAGAAGATCAGGTCGATAAGCAGCGTCCGGCCAATTTAACGACAGGGCTACCTCGCCTTCGCCGTCGGCAAACGATTCACCTCCCCCCAGCGCTGTGACACTTTTTCCAAGATTATCGACGCTTGCGTTCAGATCCAGCGAAGTGGTGTGCCGGCCGCTGCTACTCACATCCCAGAGCCCGCTTCCGCTGATCCGGATGGCATCCTGCCGTGCGGTCAACGAGGTGATGCGCATGCCGGATTCTACAGGCGTTGTGCGTGCCGCCACTCTGGATAAACGCCAATTATCCCATTTCAATTCCTTTACAATTGCATCCATCGGCGGCAAACCAGCCGGATCAAATGGACGATCTGTCACGTTATCGTCAGCGGGTTTGCGATCAGTGCCCAGTGCCAGCAGCAGCCGTTTGTCGAGCGTATCGAGTCGAAATACCAGCGGCTCGTTGTCTGTTCGGTTGAAGGCAGTGCGCAACTCACCGTTGACCCAGGCACTTTCAACGCGATGCACCTGCTCTTCACCATCGCGAAAAGCAATGTAAACCCCCCGTCCGACATTCTCGGTGCCAACCGTCATGGCGCGCGCCTGAACCTTGGCAAAGAGCGGAAACGGTTCAGTGTTGCGCGGCTGTGCCGGTTTTTTAAATCCGCTTGCAAAACGATACCAGCCCATCGTGTCTATGCGATTCACATCACCATGCACAGCAATTCCGCGCCACGGTAACACTGTGTTATTTGAACGACCAAGCGCTATGGCCATGCTTTCAAGCTTGCGATCTTCGCCTATTCGCATTCGCATCTGCGCAAGTCCCGGTATGTCGACCCACCAGTCTTTATCTTTCGCGCTGAAATTGCGATATAACTTTGCCGCCATAATGGTGTCGACCGCCTTATTCATCGGCACTGGTAAGCGCACAGCCGTGCCACTCAGGTCGCTGCTTGCAGTTAACTCAACGGTTGCCTTTGCACCGGCCTTTACACCTGCCAGATCGCGTGTCACATCGAGCTGTACCCGCCAGTCAGAGATACCTTCAAAACCGGATGTCAAAGGTATACCGAATGAACCCAGCACACTGGACACCGCAATCGGTCCGTCGACAACAATAGAATTGATCGATTTGTTACCGCGTAGCTTTTGAACAGCATTAACTTTAACCGGTATACCAAGGTAGCGAACCAGAAGGTCATCAAGCAAAACCCCTTTACGGTTAAAGCGCACTTCACCGGTGACAGACTCCAGATCAAGTGAAAACTTGCGCGCGTCTATTTGAGCGTTTTCAAGTCGCACAGAACCGTCAACTTCTAACTGATCTCTTAACTCACGCTTTAACGGCACCAGCAAATCAAGCGACAAACGCGATGCGCCACTACCTTTAGCATCACCGAAGAATGCACCGATTCTGTTTGCCAGTGGACCACGCTGTGCAAAATCGAGCATGTCATCAAGCGGACCAATCGCATTGGTTTGCACTTCAAGCAGTGGATTTTTAAAGTCTGCCAGGTACAGTCTCGCATCGCTGAATCGCGCTTCTCTTATCGCCCCCTGATAGATACGTCCACGCATAGAATTGGCATTGAAGATAAGATTGCCGTCCATTTGTCTGGCTACCGGCCAGTCAGGACGAAATTTAACCGTGCTGTCTACAATGTCGACCTCACCAAACAACTCGCCACGACCCTGCGCCGGTGCAAAGTCGCTCAGGTTACCACTGACGGTGACTTGCCCACGTACGATATCACCACTTAAAATTGATTCGGTCAGCCATTTACGTAGTCTGGGTTTAAGACCTTTGCCAGGCAGATAATGTTTGGCATTGGCCAGGTTGACGTACTCTATCGAGGTGACAGAGTCGAGTAACTTTTCACTGAATTGATTTAACCTGAAATTGAAAGTACTACGGGTTTTAATGTCGTTATTACTCACCGTCAGGTTTTCAGAACCGAACAGCCAACGATCATCGGTGCGGGTAAAGTTCACTGTGCCGGCAATATTTACCGGTGGTGTGTTTTCACTAAAAAACTCTGTACTACTGACTGCACTTTGCGGGGCTATGTCTATTTGCCCCGAATTCTCTGCATAGATCACCGATGCCCCGGCATTCGACAACTGCCAATGCGGTGACTGATAGTTCATGTCGGAAATCTTTGCATTAATTGCATTGATCACAGGCTTGCCACCCTGCATAACACCGGCAAGCAACCAATCCGACACTCGACCACCAGCAAGTGCACCGAAATCAATTCGACTACCGGTCACCGCTGTCGCATAGTTTACTAATGGCTGTAACCGGGACAGATCAAGCTCGGGTCCCGCCATGCGATACTGACGAACGCCATACTCGTCACGTACTTCACTGAGATCAAGCCCGTCGAAACGCAGCAGGTTGTCAGGGTTGTTATCGAAGTCGATTAAAAAGCGATTGAACGTTGCCTGCCAACCCGGGCCGTCGCGTTTCCAGTCAAGATCAACCCCGACACTACTGGCAGATAATTCGGCAGGTTTTGAGGCCTGTTGCGCTGAGGAGATCATGCCAAAGTCGGATATAGCACCCAACACACGCAGCTCATTAATTCTGGTGCCGCGCCAGCGTCCCCACGCCTGTAAATCTGCCACACCTTCGATACTCTGATTACCGGCGTCTACATAACCGGACACCTCTGGCAGGTTGACCTGTTTGGCATCAATATAAAACTGCCCGTTCCACTCCCGGATATTGTCAGCACTGCCGGTAAAATCAAATGATGCAACACTGGTTTTACCAATAGCACCCGGTAGTGCACTACTGATTCTGATCTGATGCAGATCGTTGTCGTTAAACGCACGAATGTCTACGTTGTCAATACGATAAGTTGTATCACGCGTTTGATCAGTCAGTGTGATGTTGCTATCGAGGATGGCAATACGTTCAGCGTTAAACAGCCAGCTCAGCGCACTGCGCCCGCGGCTGGTGCCTGCCGTATCGGTAGTGGATTCACTGCCACCGTTGTCAGTACGCTGCGAATTGATTTCCCGACCAAGTATCTCAAGCTCACCACGGCCTTTGTATTCGGCAACCAGTGACAAGCCTTTCAGTTGAACCTTGCGTACCGACAGGTTGCGCTCAAGCAGCATGTCACGCAGATTTAACTCGAGCTCTATCGATGGCAGTATCAGATCGGTTTGTTGTTTGTCTGCGGATAAAACTCTGATATCAGTCAGGTTCGCCACTGCATCAAAACGATCCCAGACCAGATCGATTTTATCGATCTGCACCGGACTGCCAACGTAACGGCTGACAATTGACGCCAGTCGCTCGCTATAGTCATTGCCCTGAAAAACGGCGAATCTCGCTATGGCTGTCAGCAGCGCTATCAGCACAAGCAGCCCTGCCAGCAAATACAGGAGCCACTTACCAGTTCGTGTAAGTGCGCGTAAAAACATGGTCAGGCGTGACGAGTTCCCTTGAAGTCAGCGATAAGAAATGAGTAAAAATGGTCGGCGGTTAATAGTCGGTAATTGAAGACGAGCCGTGGGCTGGTCACCGGCATTTCCAATGCACGTTCAGACTTTCAGGAATCGCACCGAATTACCGTCAAGAATACACACCGAAGATTAACCGGCGCTATACAATGACGACATCATATTGGTCGCGGTTGTACATGGTCTCGGCCTGCAGGCGAATCGGTACCGCCACAAAAGATTCGAGCTCGGCAAAATAATGCGACTGTTCGTCGAGAAACATTTCAACCACCTCAGGACTGGCCACCACCGTTAATGATTTCACATCAAATTGCCGCACCTGGCGAATGATTTCCCGTGAAATTTCGTAACAAACTGTTTCTGCGGTTCGCAACAGGCCACGACCGCTGCAGGTCGGGCACTCGGAGCACAGCGTGTGCTCCAGACTTTCGCGAGTTCGCTTGCGGGTCATTTCCACCAGACCCAGCGACGAAACCTCGCATACCTGGGTTTTTGCATGATCCCTGTCCAGCGCCTTCTCCATCGCACGCATCACCTGACGCTTGTGCTCATCTACCGACATATCAATAAAGTCGATGATGATAATGCCGCCCAGATTCCGCAGCCGCAATTGCCGGCAAATTGTCTGCGCGGCTTCAAGGTTGGTTTTAAAGATGGTTTCTTCAAGGTTGCGATGTCCGACAAAAGCACCGGTGTTCACATCGACGGTGGTCATCGATTCGGTTTGATCAAACACCAGATGACCACCGGACTTGAGTTGCACTTTGCGTTCAAGGGCTTTTTGAATTTCATCTTCCACGCCGTAAAGATCGAAAATGGGGCGCTCTCCGGGATAGTGTTCGATACGCGGGCGAATTTCCGGCAGGTATTTATCGGCAAATTCACAGGCCGCAGTAAATGATTCACGGGAATCAATGCGAATGCGCTCTACCGAGACCCCCACCAGATCACGCAGCGTTCTTTTCACCAACGGTAAATCGGCATGCACCAGATCACCCGGTTTTGCGTGTTGAATGTTCTCCTGAATAGATCTCCATAGTTTCTTTAAAAACTTGATCTCTTTAGCCAGTGCCTCTTCCTGTATACCTTCCGCGGCCGTTCTGACAATGTAACCATCGTTGGTGTTTTCATCTTCCTCCTGAAGTTTGCGAACAATGTCGCGCAGCCGGTCGCGTTCGGTTTCTTCTTCAATTTTCGCAGACACACCAACAGACGGGTCACCCGGCATCAGCACCAGGTAACGCGCCGGCGCGGTTAAGTTGGTCGTGAGCCTGGCCCCTTTGGTCCCCAGCGGATTCTTGATTACCTGCACGAGAATCTTCTGCTCTTCACGCAGCAATTCCCGAATATGCTTTGGCTGCTTTTCTCCGTTTTCATCGATACGGCAGTTGTCTGCAATATCTGAGGAATGCAGAAATGCGGCACGTTCCAGCCCTACATCAATAAAGGCTGCTTCCATGCCGGGTAGTACACGCGCAACCTTACCCATATAAATGTTGCCCACCAGGGTGGTTTTGGCGGTGCGTTCGATACACATCTCGTTGAGCACACCGTTTTCCAGTGTGGCAACCCTGGTCTCCTGCGGCGTGATATTTATCAGAATCTCTTCAAGCATGGTTTGGATAATCCTGGTAATTCGCGTCGCGCATTGAGTCAACTACGCAGAAACGTGAGGTAAAGTCAGCACACAAAGACCATGGGCCCTGAGCATGGCAGCGGTTTCACCCACCGGTAATCCGACTACATTACTGTATGAACCCACTATGCGCTTAACCAGAATTGCACCAAGCCCCTGAATCGCATAAGCGCCAGCCTTGCCCACCGGCTCTCCGGACAGCCAGTAGTGGTGGATATCCTGCCGCGTAAGCGCAACAAGCTCCACCCTCGTTGTCACAACCTGTGCATCAAGTCGGCCATCACTGACCAGCGCCACACCGGTATGCACCAGGTGCTCGCGACCGGAGAGCGACAAAAGCATGTGCAATGCATGCTGTTCGTCTTCGGGTTTGCCTAGCGCACTGCCATCGAGGTCTATGGTGGTGTCAGCACCGATCACTATTGTCGATAAAGTGGTCGATGAATTGGCTGACTGACTAACTTGCGCAACCTTAGCGGCCTTTTCCGCGGCCAGACGCTTTACGTATTGCACGGGTGATTCATTTGCCAGTACCTGTTCGTCGATATCAGCCGGTATGACCTCAGCATCGATACCAATCTGAGCCAGCAGTTCACGCCTTCTCGGTGATGCAGAAGCAAGTACTATTCGATGATCCACAGCAGCACCCAAACGGTTTACAGAGGGCACTTCAGGCACGATGGTACGGGTGATTATTCAGTACACTGTAAGCGCGATAAATTTGCTCTGCCATTATCACGCGCACCAGTGAGTGCGGAAACGTCAGCCTCGATAGTGACCAGCGCTCTTTGCACTGAGCCAGACATTCATCCGACAACCCGTCTGCACCGCCAATCAACACGGCGACTCTGCGATGCTGTTCAAACCACTCACCCAATTTGCGGGAAACGGCCACGGTGTCGTGCATTTTGCCATGCTCGTGTAGTGCAATGGCATAAGCATCCTGCGGAATTGCTGCAAGTAACAATTCACCCTCCTGTTGCTTCACACCGGCACTGTCCTGCGATTTACTTTTACGCGGCGACGGCAGCGCTTTTAAGATCAGTTCGCAGTCGCGCCCGAGGCGGCGCGAGTATTCGTTAAAGCCTTCATCAATCCAGCCGGGCATCCGCGCGCCAATGGCTAACAGATGAATTTCCACTAGCGGGTATCAGAAAGAGTAATGCGCACCGGAACTACCGGGCCACCACATCGTTTTCTGGTAAATCCGCATCGGCTGCAGGGTTACTTTCCGTGTCATTGGCCGGGTCATTGGTGGCAGACTGATCCGTGGGTTCCATGGTCCAGAGTTTTTCCAGTGCGTAGAAATCACGGGTTTCGCGGGTCATGACATGAACGATCACATCGCCCAGATCTACCAGTATCCAGTCACCCTCGCTCTCGCCCTCAATGCCAACCGGCCGCACGCCGTTTTCTTTGCTCTTGGTGATCACTTCATTGGCCAGAGATTTCACGTGCCGCTG
Organism: uncultured Granulosicoccaceae bacterium; assembly: GCA_937931165.1. GTDB lineage: Bacteria > Pseudomonadota > Gammaproteobacteria > Granulosicoccales > Granulosicoccaceae. Next base: position 64,353 of record CALHCI010000053.1, on the reverse strand, counting down.
GGACGTCCCTCCGGCAACGATCATCCAGTCGGTCACGGTGGTCCGGTCGGCAACATCGATGACGGTGACTTCAACAGCCTTCATGTCGTCAAGCGAAGTTTCGGCAAGCGTTTTTAGCTCGGTGGGGGTCATTGCTGTTATTCAGCCTCGTACATAAGAAGTTTCAGCTGCCCGAAGCAGCGTAGAGTCCATGGTCGTAGATATAGTCGCGTACCGCAAGCGGCACCAGATATTGAATATCCCGTTTTTCGGCCAGATCCAGACGTATTCTGCTTGATGATATCTGCAGTTGAGTCACGGCAATGATATTTATCTGTCCACCGTGATGCTGGTCCGGTTTTGTCGGCCGTGTTTTGTCCGGCATCGCCTGGTTATCCCGGCTGGCAGACAATAGGGATTTTGCCGTGTCCGACATCGGCTCGCCCGGACGCTCCATGACGGCCAGGTCAAATCGTTGCAGAAGTTCCTGCCAGCGATGCCAGGTATCAAACACACTAAACTGATCCATGCCAATAACCAGTGTCAGCCGCGCGGTCGGATTCTCGGCAGAGAGTGATTCGAGCGTGTCTATCGTATACGACTTGCTCTTGTCAGGTATTTCCGGGCTTCGTAATTCACGCGGGTCGACCACAATGCCGGGTGAATCACGCACCGCCAGCTCAAGCATGCTGAGCCTGTCATCGTCACTGGCTCTGGCACGATCACGATGCGGCGGGTTACCGGACGGTACAAAGCGTAACTCATCCAGTCCCAGTGTTTGCCGAACCTCCAGTGCGCTGCGCAAGTGCCCCAGGTGCACCGGGTCGAACGCACCACCATACATTGCAATACGTGGAGAGCCGGTTACTGGCAGCTGTTCATTCAAAGACTATTGTTCCATCAACGTGTAGTGCCATCACCGATCACCACAAATTTTTGTGTTGTCAGACCTTCTACCCCCACCGGTCCGCGCACATGTAATCGATCGGTACTGATGCCAATTTCAGCACCCAGACCATACTCGAATCCGTCAGCAAAGCAGGTCGCCGCGTTAACCATTACAGAACTCGAATCAACTTCACGGGTGAACCTGCGCGAGTTTGAAAGACTCTCAGTCACAATGGCATCTGTGTGGTGAGAACCAAACCGTTCGATATGATCAATCGCTTCACTAAGACCACTGACAATTTTTATCGACAGTATCGGCGCCAGATACTCGGTTACCCAGTCTTCATCGCTGGCGGCCACCGCCTGAGGAATCAACCGACAGGTCTTGCTGCAGCCACGCATCTCAACGCCTGCATCAGTCAGCCTGGCACTCAGTGCCGACAGAACTGACGCGGCGACTGACTCTGCAACCAGCAGCGTTTCCATCGCACCACAAATACCGTAGCGGTAAGTTTTAGAGTTAAAGGCAATGGCTACCGCTTTATCGATGTCGGCATCACTGTCTACGTACACATGGCACAGCCCTTCCAGATGTTTAATCACTGGTACCCGGGCATCTGCACTGATTCGCTCTACCAGTCCCTTGCCACCACGCGGCACTACGACATCAATGTAGTCACGCATCTGGATGAGTTCGACAACCGCCTGTCTGTCTGTGGTGTCCACCACCTGCACAGCCTCTGCCGGAAGACCGGCACTCTCAAGACCGGCACTTATACATGCTGCAATCGCCTGATTGGAATGCACCGCTTCAGACCCGCCTCGTAGAATGGCAGCGTTGCCTGCTTTGAGGCATATCGCTGCAGCATCAGCAGTAACGTTGGGTCGTGATTCATAAATAATACCGATCACACCAAGAGGCACACGCATTTTCCCAATCTGCAACCCGGAAGGCCGGTACTTCATATCGGTGAGTTCACCGATGGGATCAGGCAGTTCAGCGATTTGCTGTAATCCATTAGCCATCGCCTCGATACGCGCATCATTAAGTTCCAGCCGATCAAGCAATGCGTCGGTCAGTTTTGAAGCAATACCTGCCTGCATGTCTTTTTGATTTTCGGATTTGATGTGCCCGGCACTGTTGCGAATGGCCTCAGCCATCGCATGTAGCGCTGAAGACTTTTCATTGGTATCGGCATTGGCCATTTCTCTGCTGGCAGCGCGGGCCTTTTCACCGAGTGCCTGCATGTAGGCTTTGATGTCCAGATGTGTTTCGCTGTTCACGCTTGCTTGTCCATGTTGTTTACTTCGGTTCAGTCACTGTTGGAAATTTAATTATTACCAACTCTAGCGGGGTAGATCAGCCGATCTGAGCAACGGCCATTTTTTGCCGCTGAGTCTTGTCACAAAGGCGGCGATTTCTATCCATAAGTCACCGTCTGCCATGCCTTTTGATAAGCGATCAAGGGCACTGCTGTCAGACAACGCTCGCAGCCAGAATATCCGTGAACGGCTGTTAATCACCTTACCAACCTGCCGCTGTCTGTTTTTCCAGATGCCGGAGCGCATCATTGCAGAACTCATGCTCTCACCGGTGTCGAGCCGGCTGAACACAGCATGCACCTTGCGCACCTCGCTGGCCAGATGCCAACAGATTAACACCGGCGCATCACCGGCTGCTTTCAGGCTGTCGAGCACTTTCACCGCTCGCGCGGGATCACTCTCAAATGCAGCATCAACAAGATCAAGTATGGTGTAGCGGGAACTGTCTGTCACACTCACCAGCACCTCGTGCGGCCCGACCGATTGTCCCGAATAAAGAATGGCAAGCTTTTCAATTTCCTGACGCGCCGCCAGCAGATTACCCTCAACCCTTTCCAGCAACAGCGTGACTGCTGCGTCGCTGGCGGTAACTTTATTGGCTGCCAGACGCGTGCGAATCCACTGCGCTGTTTTATCAGCAGGCAGCGGCCACACCTGCATGGTAACCCCGGCTTTATCAATCGCCTTAAACCACGCACTGTTTTGAAACCGCCCCTCCGGCCGACCGCCGGTTATCAGCAACACGGTGTCAGGTGGTGCAGACTCACACCAGTTACGCAGCGCACTGGCACCCTCGGTACCGGGTTTACCATTCGGCATGTGCAGGTTGATCATCTTTTTGTCGCCAAACAAAGACAGGGTATTGCCGGACATGGCCAGCGCCTGCCAATCGAAGCTGCGCGCGTTGTCTACCTGATAACGTTCACTGTTGGTAAACCCGGCCTCGCGACAGGCGTGGCGAATCTGATCTGCCGCTTCCATCATTTGCAGCGGCTCATCACCAGTAATCATGTAGACCGGAGCGAGATTTTTGGCTAACGCCTTGGGCAGAGTGTCTGGAAATACGTTCACACGGTAATGGTAACGCTTTTTTCAGGTAAATCCGATTCACAGATGTTGTTTTTGCCTGCCGGGCACGCTGATTTCCTTACGACACAAAATTACCGGTACACTTCGCCATGAACCCCCACGAATGCACCGATGATTTACTCCCTCGCAAGACCGCTGCTTTTTAAATTACCGCCGGAAACCTCGCACGATCTGGCTCTGCGTAGTTTGAAATTTACTCCAACTTCGCTTTTCACTTCCGGTGCACTGCCGGACCAGCCGAAGAAGGTGATGGGTATTGAATTTCCAAACCCGGTCGGACTGGCGGCGGGTCTCGATAAGAACGCTGACTATTTTAACGAGCTGGGCCGCTTTGGTTTTGGCTTTGTGGAAGTGGGTTCGATCACCCCGAAGCCTCAGCCCGGCAATCCAAAGCCGCGCATGTTCAGACTAAAAGATAAAAACGCAGTCATTAACCGCATGGGGTTTAATAACAAAGGCGTTGATCACCTGGTGCAGCAGGTAAAGCAGCGGCGCTACCAGGGTGTGCTGGGGATAAACATTGGTAAAAATCTCACCACACCGCTGGAGCGCGCACATGAGGACTATCAGATTTGTATGGACCGCGTTTACCCGTATGCCGACTATATTACGGTGAACATTTCATCACCAAACACGCCGGGCCTGCGTGACCTGCAGCTCGGTGAGTCACTTACCGTCCTGCTTAAAACACTGAAGGCATCGCAGCAACAACTGGCGGACACCCACGGCAAATATGTCCCGGTAGCGGTAAAGATTTCACCAGACATGGCAGACGAGGACATCGATGGTTTTTGCGACGCCGCAATGCTTCACAAGATCGATGGCATAATCGCCGGCAATACCACGTCCACCAGAACCGGCGTCGAACAATCGCCCCATGTTGGTGAGGCCGGCGGCCTGAGTGGTGCCCCGCTGACAGTGGGGGCCCGGGCCACTATTGCCAGGCTGGCGCAACGGTTGCAGGGTGAACTTCCTGTTATCGGTTGCGGTGGCATTTGCAGCGGTGAAGACGCCGCCGGTCACTTGCAGGCAGGCGCTGATCTGGTACAGATATACACAGGCCTCGTTTTTCGCGGCCCCGCACTGGTCAAAGAAGTGCGGCAAACTATTCAATCGGGAATACCCAATGGCTGACTACGATGTATTTAACGGTGATGCAGATGGCATCTGTGCACTGCTGCAACTGCGCCTTGCAGAACCCAGAGAAGCGACACTGGTCACCGGTGTAAAACGCGATATCAACCTGTTGGCAAAAATCGATGCGGCCTCCGGCGATCGCCTGACGGTACTGGATATTTCAATGGACAAAAACCACCAGGCATTGGTCAGTGCACTAAACAACGGTGCGGAGGTTCAGTATTTTGACCACCACTTCCCGGGAGATATTCCTGAGCATGCCGCACTCAGCGCCACTATCGATACTGATGCCGAAGTGTGCACGGGTCTGTTAGTTAACAAGCATTTAAACAATCAGTTTTTACCGTGGGCGGTGACCGCGGCTTTTGGAGACAACCTGCACCGCGCCGCCGCTGAAGCCGCTGAACCCTTGAAGTTATCCGATGCACAACTGGCAAGCCTTGAAGAACTGGGCACGCTGTTAAACTACAACGGCTACGGTGCCACGGTAGATGATTTGTTTTTTGCACCGGATGCACTCTTTAAAGCGTTGTTGCCCTACCCTGACCCGTTTGACTTCATTCAGTCTGACAGTACGTTTGCCACTCTTAAAGAAGGCTACGCCAGTGATATGGCAAACGCCAAAGCCATTGGACCACACTTTGCCAGCAATGACTGTGCGATGTTCGTTTTCCCTGAGGCCAGCTGGTCACGCAGAGTGGGTGGCGTCTATGGTAACGAACTTGCCCGTGAACACCCTGACCGTGCGCATGCGCTGTTAAGTGAAATAGAAAACAATAACTATCAGGTAAGTGTGCGTGCACCGATCAACCGCCGCGAAGGCGCTGATGAACTGTGCAGACAATTTGCAACCGGTGGTGGCAGGAAGGCTGCGGCGGGTATTAATCAACTGCCGCACGGTGAGATAGATAACTTTTTGCAAGCTTTTCAAAAGCAGTTTGCTGTTTGAGTATTGGTCTCAAAGCACTGACTTAGCTTGAATCGGGTACTCGCTATGGCAGGTACCCTCCCACTTGCAGGAAGCTCAGCGTCTAAGCGCTGGGGAGGGTCTCGCGGGGGCTTGTACTCATTTATAACCACAACCAAAAACAACCCGACGACCCTTTCAACCATTCTCCGATTGAGTCAGCACAGACTCAACAATATCCACCAGTAAATTCAACTCTTTTTCAAGTGTACTACCAGCGTCGTGTGGTGCTCTCGGGCTCTTGTACATTAACACGTTGCCAACGGATTCCAGAGATACCGGATCAAGACCGGTTAACCGTTCTCGAACAAACACCGTAAAAAGTTTGCGTACGGCAGCATGGTCTTTCGCAATCACATGCACTTTATTCGCAAAGCTTTCATCTTCCGGAAACACCACTCCTTGTTCTTCTAAAATGTAGCCTGGCGCTTCAACAACCCGTGTCGGACGGGCACAAAATTCGGGTAACGGCGTATCAAGATGCACTGCCGTTATTGTCCACACCAGTTGATTGCGTTTGCGTGCCACTTTGTTCAGTGTGAACTTACGACGGTCAACCGAAACCATTTCAAACTGCGAAACGTTGTGGTTACGATAAGTGCCGGTATAAAAAGCCGGTGTCATCATACCCTTAAGAAGCACCGACCGATCCAGCGGTTCATCAGCAAATACAGACTGACCCTGATCAGTAAGCCCCGCTCGTTTATAGAATTTTTTTACAACCAGCGGTACCTGTATCGCATTAGCCAGTCCATAAAGAACAAGCGCTGCAAAAAGCGCTATCCAGAAATACTCTGCATACTCTTCAAACATTATTATTGGCCAGAGTTAGTTACTTATACGGGTAAACGGCGACAGGTAACCGCGGCGCGCGGGATCACACTTATGCAATTAATGTCTTCACATGTACCGCTGCACTGGTGCCGAGTGCATCGAGATTGTAACCACCCTCAAGCATAGAAACCACACGCCCCTTGCAATGCCGTTCTGCAACACCAAGCAGTTCCCGGGTAATCCATGCAAAGTCGTCTTCTGTCCAGTTGAGTCCGCCAAGCGGGTCATCTTTGTGAGCGTCGAAACCGGCACTGATTAAAATCATATCCGGCTTGAATGCTTCAAGCGCTGGCATACACTCGCTTTCCATGCGCGCTTTAAACTCTGCCCCGCCGGATCCTGCATCAAGTGGAATATTAATTTTGCGACCGGGCACATTCGCACCGAACTTGCCCGGGTAAAACGGATGCTGAAATGAAGAACAGAAAAAGATGTTGTCGTGATCACCGATCAGATCTTCGGTGCCGTTGCCGTGGTGCACATCGAAATCAATGATCGCTACACGGTTGATGCCGGGTTGCTCCAGCGCATGCAGTGCAGCAATAGCAATGCTGCCGAAAAAACAAAACCCCATCGCCTGGGTTTTTTCCGCGTGGTGTCCGGGGGGTCGCACGCAGCAGAAGGCGTTGTCGAATTCAGACCCCATCACCAGATCTACTGCCTGCACACCAGCGCCGGCGGCCAGCAATGCTGCACGCAATGAATACTGATTGAGCGCGGTGTCCGGATCGAGCGGGACCAGCGACTGATCCGTGCCGTCACTTGCCGCCGGAGCACTTTCATACACATGATTAACATGCGACTCAGGATGTGCCAGCAACAAATGCTGGCGCGTCGCTTCAACGGCCTCGAACCTTTGCAGCATCTGAAACAACCCCTGCGTGACAAATTCGTTCAGGACCGCGCCAATGCGCGCCGGCTGCTCCGGATGCCCCGGGGTCATTTCGTGCTTTACGCAGTCTTCGTGGGTAATAAACGCGGTTCGGGCCATGGTCTTCGGATTCAGTTGCGGGAGTCGTCAGTAGCAATCTACATCAGGTGTCGATGTGAGTCAGCACTGATCTGATTGCTCCGTTACAATACCGACCCCCGAACACTCGCCAGGCACCCCCGATGTGGTTTAAAGCAGCAAGTCTATTCCAGTTCATCGATGAGTTTACGATGACACCGGAAGCGCTCGAGGAAGCCCTTGCCACCAAAGCATACGAACCGGTTAACCGCAGGCAACTGTTGAGTTACGGCTGGGTACCGCCAATGGGCGACGACAGTGAGCAACTGGTGCACACCGCGAGTGGCTTTATGCTGCTGAAGGCACGCCGCGAAGAGCGGATTCTGCCTGCCAGCGTCATCGCTGATCACATGGCAGAGCGTATCCAGAAGCTTGAGCACACGCTGGAACGGAAAATTCGTGGCAAAGAAAAGCTCGATATCCGCGACAACGTTGTCATGGAGCTCACGCCACAGGCATTTACCAAATCATCTTACGAACAAATACTCATCATGCCGAAGCAAGGGTTACTGGTGATCGACAATTCCAGCGCCAAGAAAATCGATCAATGTACTACGCTGTTGCGGGAATCTCTGGGGTCACTGCCAATTGCACCGGTGCAAACTGAAATTGGCCAGGCCGGACTCTACACCCGCTGGCTGAAAGGCACGCGCAAACTCCCCAAAGATCTGGAAATGGGTGACGAATGCGTGCTGCAGGATGAAGACAACGCTTCGGGCACAGTGCGTTGCAACAAGCAAGACCTGACCAGTGATGAGATACGCGCGCTTTCAACCACCGGCAAGCACGTACAAAAAATCGGCTTAACGCTGAATGAAACGGTTAATTTTGTGCTGGACGATGAATTTGTCTTCAGCAAAATCAAGTTCGTTGACACAAATCCTGAAGACGGCGCCGACATGGCCGATCTTGATAGCCGTGCCGTATTCGACAGTAACTTCTCACTGATGGCACTGGAATTCTCCACATTGTTTCCACGCCTGATCGAGATATTTGGCGGCTACAAGCAATCGACCGATCCATGAGCAGTAAAAAGCAGCTTTTAATTGTCGCCAACATGCCATCTGACAATACACGGGCATTGGCTGAAGCTGCACTGCGCGGTGCGCAACACAAAGATATTGACGCTGTTGATGCACGTTTGCTCACACCGTTTGAAGCAGGGGTTGGTGAAGTACTTGCTGCAGACGGGCTGCTGCTCGGCACCACCGAAAATTTTGGCTACATGAGTGGTGCACTCAAGGATTTTTTCGACCGTGTGTATTATCCAGTGCTTGAAAAAAAACAAGGCACACCTTACGCGCTTTATGTACGTGCAGGTCTCGATGGTACCGGCACCATCACCGCAGTCGAGCGGATCATTACCGGCTTGCGATGGAAGGCGCTGCGCGAGCCACTGTTGTGTCATGGCAGCTATCGCAATGAATTTGTCGATCAGGTAGAAGAGCTGGGTACGCTGATGGCGGCCAGTCTGGACGCCGGTATTGCCTAAACCGGTGGCCTGGGCCATTGACCTGAACCGGTGACCGGTGATAGCCCGGGGGCTATACAACTGACGGCCGGATGTGGTGTAAAATGGCCATTCGCTGATCGCACGTTCCGAAACATGAAATCAACACATTCCCTGGCTATAGCTCTGCCACTATCCGCTTTGTTGCTCACCGGCTGCGCCACCAGTGTCGATGAGCCAGCGGAACCCCCTGTCCCAACGACAAGGCTGGAAATTCCAGAACTGCCTCAGGCACCCGAAACAACAGCAGACACCAATCGGCTGCAAATTCCTACACTGCCGCCCGCCGCAGAGACCGCTGCGGACGACTCACCGGCGATCGTTACAGAACCCGTCGTTGCAGAAATCACGCAGGAACCAATAACAACCGACACGCTAACCGCCCCTGCCGGTGTAGAAACCGCTATCGCAGACACGACTAACGACGATCCAGCCACAGATGCAAATCAGGTCGCTAACAATGATCACACAGTGTCACCACCATCGATTCAACCATCTGCCAGGCCGCAGCACCGCACAGACGATATCAGTGTTGTGACATGGCGGGCTGAGCGCGGTCATATTCCATCACAGCTACTGCTCGGTAAGGCCTATGCCAATGGCGATGGCGTTACCCGCGATCTTGAACAGGCGCGGCTGTGGCTGGAACTCGCCTCGATGCAGGGCGACCGCACAGCGCAGTACGAGCTGGGCAATATGTACTACCAGGGCGTCGGTGTCAGACAGGACTACCTCAATGCACGTGAATGGTGGCTTGAGTCAGCGATTAGCGGCAACGACAAGGCACAACAAAAGCTCGGTTATATGTACAGCGAAGGCATCGGTGTTGAACGTGATTTCAGTAAAGCAAAAAACTGGTACGTCAAAGCGGCTAACCTCGGCAATGCAGAAGCACAAACGCTACTCGGCTCGCTTTACCATGAAGGCAATCGAATTAAACCTGACTACACTGAAGCGGTAAAATGGTATCGCCTGGCCGCAGAACAAGGGCACCCGCATGCGCAGTACACGCTTGGCGTACTGCACCATGATGGCCTGGGCGCAGAGCAGGATTACGTTAAATGTGCTGCATGGGTAGAGGTGGCACTGGCAAACAACTACACCGATGACTTAGATGCCGGCACACTGTGCAGAAGCAAACTGGATGATCAGTCCAACGCCGCAGCTGATGCGCTGGCAACGCTATGGAAAGCACGCTATCTGCCTCAGTAAATTAATAAATAGACTAACGCGAACGGTAACAATCGCTACAGCAGCTTTTCATGCTTTAGCATACGACTATAGATTCCGGGTTCACTACCCGGTATAGCCAGAGCACCACAAGTTTTGCGATAGAACGCTTCAGAGCTTACCCAACCAATAACCGCGTAGGCATAACCATCTATCTTCATCGCTTCAAAACATTTATTTAGCAATACTGTTGCAATGCCACGATGGCGATAGTCAGCATCAACCGCGATTGGCCCGACCATGCCTTTTGCGGTTGCATCGTAACAGGCAAAGCCAACTGGACGCTGCTGATCCACGGCAACAAAGCAACCGCACGGTTGCCTGCAAAGTGCTACGGCACATTCATCTGCCCAGCCTGCGCTGTGCTCACTAAAACGATCCTGGACAAACTCGATAATAGTTTTCTTATCGAGCGCCAGCGCACGCTTAACAACGATACCATCAGACTCCAGTGCAGCGCGTCGGTCCACCGCTCTCGGAGTGTACAAATTGACCAGCATATCAGCCATTAGTGTGTCTCTGCCGGTTGATGGCACACTGCCTCAACGTTGTGTCCATCGGGATCAATCACAAAAGCAGCATAGTAATGCGGATGATATCGGGCACGCTCACCCGGGCTACCGTTACACTTTCCACCGGCAGCAATGGCCGCATTATAAAACTGATCGACCATGTCTCTGGACCGGGCACTAAATGCAATATGCATGGGTGCTTGTATTATCTCTTCTATACCAAACCAGAACACAGCCTGTTGGTTCTCCCCAAAGCCCACCCAGCCATTGTCTTCACCAAGCACTTGCATGCCCAACGGCTTAAGTGCCCGTGTGTAAAAACGTATACTCGCGTGAACATTGCTTACTGATATACCAATGTGATCAATCATACTTACATCCTGCAATATCCGCCTTCGATTCGTTGAGTATAAACTCAAACCGGCTACATAAACTCAAACCGGCTACCGACGGCCCGGACCTGCGGGTGCTACACTTCGCTGAAACAGGATCTTATGCCAAATGTACTGCGCGCAAAGAAAACGGATCGCTAAATGAAAAATCAGGAGTTCGGTGAAGATCCGACATTTCTATCCATTGCACTGAGCGCTCCGGTAAGGCGTACTGCAGGTAAAATCGCGTTAGTGGTCGGCACGGTACTTTGCATTATAAACCACGTGCCAGACATGATGAGTGGCGCTTTTTCCCTGACCAACCTCATGCAGATCGCACTCACCTACTCCGTACCTTATTGCGTCTCTACCTATTCCTCAGTAAAAATGATCAGGCGTTTTGTCAGCAACCCCTGAGCATACGTTTTCAGAAAAAAATGTGGTTCTGATCTGGATTTCAAAAGATTTAACGCCTGTTAACGCACAACACTTAAAGATAATTCCCGGCAAGCCGAATACCTCACATCGTTCGAATAGTTGTTTTCATACAGCAAACAGAAGGCGCGAACATGGAGAACAGGCTTGTTCAGGCTACCGGCGGGTTAGCCAGGAAGTTGTTACTGACACTCTTGACATCCGCAGTGGTGGCTTGTGGTGGAGGGGGATCGGATTCCCCCGCAACGGGTGCGGCAACCCCGGGTGGCGGCAATAGTGGATCTGCTACCCCAAACGTCATCTATAACGATTCCTCTCTCAGTCCTAAAACTGAATTCTCAGAAGCCGACATCAGGCATTTTCTGTCCAGAACACACTTTGGTATCCAGCCTGGTACGCCGGAACTTGTTCAATCTAAAGGACTATCCGTCTACATTGACGAGATGATGGCTTTCGCTCCGACAGGGAGTCAACCATTTGAAGCGGACGCTAATGCGTTGCTGATCAACGACGATGACCCGGCAGGTTTCGAAGGTAAATTCCCCAGTGTATCTGATGTGGTGGACTGGAATATTCACCTGCTAATGAACAACCCTAACGCCTTTCAGGAAGTCATGGGCATGTTCTGGCAGGACCACTTCGGCGTGGACTTTGAAACTTTCAGCGGTGAAGAAGATCACCTGATGATTGATTTTATCAATATGCTTCGCGAGAGGGGCACCGGCAATTTTCGCGATCTGCTGCTCGATGTATCTCGTCACGGAGCCATGTTGATCTTTCTCGATGGCGCAGACAACAGCAAGTTTGCACCCAATGAAAACTATGCCCGAGAATTCTGGGAGTTATACACACTGGGAGTCGACAACGGCTACACCGAAACCGATGTTATTGAAGCATCACGCGCTTTCACCGGCTGGCGTCGCCAATACAATCCAGGTACCGGATTGACGCAGGTGATCTTTGACCCTGAAAGTAAAGCCGTCGGCAGCAAACAACCCCTTGGCAGCAACGTTAGTCACGATCTTGGCAACGATGATTATGGTGTTATGGTTGACCTTACCATGCAACATGCAGATGCCGGTGGCTCCGATCTGGTGGCCGGCTATTTAAGCCGCAAACTGCTCAGACACTTTCACAGCGACAATCCGCCAGAGGCGTTAGTCAATGCGTTTGCCAACGAATTACGCCAGAACAGCCTGAATGTTGGACCGGCACTTAAAACGCTGTTTCTTTCCGAGTCGTTCTTTTCAGAGTCTGCCAGAGAAGGTTTGATTCGAGATTTCTATGAACAGGTAGTCGGGCTGGTTCGCACCACCGGCTTAACAGAAAGCAACTGGCAATACCGACGCTATCTGACCGAAATGGAAAGCCTGCCATCTCGTCCACCGAGTGTGGAAGGCTGGCCGCAGGGTGACGACAAAATCAACAGCCATGCAACCGGGGTGGCTATGCCTAACTTTGTCAATGAACTGATCACCAACCGAAACAATCAGGAAGAAGCAGGCTACGACATTGGCGCTGCGATTCAACCTGCCGGTGCAACCACCGCAGTAGAAGTTGTAGATCATGTAGCGATGCTGTTAGGGGTATCACTTGATGACACCGAAAGACAGGATTTAATCAATTACATGAACGTCGAGATTAGTAGCGACGGTACTGAAACCCCCGTTAACTACACCCCGCAAAACACTACCCACCAGAGCCGAAAGCTACGCAATCTGCTGTGGATTCTTTGTCAGCACCCAAGCTTTCACCTCAAATAACCGGAGCTCTGTTATGTCTAATAATATAAAAATATCTCGACGCAACCTGCTGCAACTGAGTGTTGCCGGCGCCGGGCTCGCCGCACTTGGGCCACTGGCAAACATCGCCCGTGCAGCCGACAATCGAAAGTTCGTGGTGCTGGTGAATCTTGATGGTGGCAACGACTCACTTAACACCGTAGTACCTTTAAACATAGGCGCATACCACGACCGCAGGCCTTCGCTTTCCATTGAAACGCCACTGGAACTGAACAGTGGCAGCGCTGCAACTTCAGAATACGGATTGCACCCCAACCTGACTGGCCTGCAAGCCCTGCATGGCGACGGCCAATTGGCAATGGTTCAAAAAGTAGGCTACCCCGATGCAAACCGAAGCCACTTTACCAGTAAAGATGTCTTTCATACCGGCGACACAAGCGGGCTGGATGCCAACGACAAAACCGGCTGGGTTGCGCGCTATGCACAACTCTACAACCCGCACAGCCTCGGTTGTATTTCGGTGGGCTACAACGCCAAGGCATTGCAAGGGCCAGGCATCAACCTGCTACAAATGAGCAGACTTTCTTCGTTTGCCTACAACAGAGACGGTCGGTACTCGGGTGAGAGCGACAGGCGCCTGCAACTGGCCCGCTCTATCCTTGAACGCCATGCGAGTAACGGTAACGCACTGGCTGTACAACAGGCCATTCAGGCAGGCCACCAGAACATCGATAAAATTCAACAGATTGTCGAAAGCTATGTACCGAATGTTGAATACTCCGGCAGTAGACTGGGGCAATCACTGGAAGGTATATCGCAGCTTATTCACGGTGGTGGGCTCGGTACCGATATCTACTACACCGGCATGGGCGGTTTCGATACACACAGCGGTCAGGGTGTCACCGGTGGTCGACACCCCAATCTGATGGCAGATTTGAATAGCGGCATTGAAGCCTTTGCAAATGACATGAAAGCCATCGGGAAATGGCAGGACTGCGTCATGGTAGTTTTTTCAGAGTTCGGTCGGCGTAATTTCGAAAACGGATCCGGCGGCACAGACCACGGTGCGGGACAAACCATGTTGATCACTGGCGGTGCGGTACAAGGCGGCACCTATGGCAGTGATCTTGTTTCCGCTGACATCAGAGACCAAAGCAATCTGCCGATGGAAGTGGATTTTCGTCAGGTCTTTGGCGAAATTATAAACAATCACCTTGGTCATGATGCAGGGCCGGTATTTACCGACCCCAATCAATTCGGCGCAACTGCCCTCGGTATTGTTTGATCTGAAACCCGAGCTACAACCTTTTCTGAGTGATATCGCCATGAAAGCATATCAATGGAAATAATCAGCCGCTCACTGCTGTTATACCCGCTAGTTGGCCTGATGCTCTACACAACCGGCTGCGAAGACAATACCTCGCAGCCGGTACAAACCAAGACAATCACCAATCAAGTGTCACTGCGAACACAAACCGCAGTAGACAACCTGCCACTGCTCGCAGATGCTGCACAGCAACTCGCAGATTCACCGACCACACTCTTATCCATTGCCCCGGCACTGCCCTCAGGTCTGGTATTAGAGCCATCGACTGGCCGTGTATCCGGCGTGGTGCAGGATCAGTTGCTTGCGTCAACTTATACACTGACTGTTGTTAGTCTGGATAAAACTACCAACTATAACGTTTCACTTTCCGTAGACGGTAAACTGCCAGAACAGATTGCCAGTCTCGCTGCAGGTTTTAATGCCGATGTTTTGCTGACTGGCGCAGACATTCCTGTACGCATGGCCATGGCGCCCGATGGAAGAATGTTCTACGCAGAACTTCAAACCGGCGCTATTCGAATCATAGAGGCGACAGGTCAGCTGCAAGCTCAACCATTTGCCACTACTCAGGTGGTTAGCGGTGCTGAAAAAGGCATGCTTGGTCTGGTGCTCGACCCGGACTTTGAAAACAACGGCTATGTTTACGTTCACGCCACTGTTCCCGGAGTAAACGGTGCCACCGATCATGCAGAGATTATTCGCTATACGGCCGTAGATAACACCGGAGTCAACCCGGTCACACTTGTCGACGATCTGCCCATCGCAGATATCCACAACGGTGGTGACCTGGCATTCGATCTTGCGGGTAACCTGCTCATTGGCCGTGGCGACATCACGGATCCCGCAAGTGCGCAGCAACAGGGAAATCCCTCTGGCAAAGTACTGAGGTATACGCCAGAGGGTGGCATACCGGCGGATAATCCATTTCCCGGTGATCCGGAGTGGAGCCGGGGTTTGCGAAACACCTTTGCACTGGCAATTCACCCACAGACCGGTGATCTTTTCGGAGCAGATGCAGGCCCCACCAGTGATGACAAACTGAATTACCTAAAGCCTGGAAAGAACTTTCTATGGGGCATGGAAGACGAGCCACAGGGAAGCACCGTGGGCTACTCTGTTAGAGTATGGCATGAAGTCATTACCCCTACTGCCCTGTTGTTTCACACTGGCAGCGGTGGTTTTAACGACTATGGTAATCAGCTTTTTGTCAGCAGTTATAATGCCGCTGACATTCGCGTTGTTCATCTTGCCGGTGATGCCTACACCGATTTTATTCGTGAAGAGAATTTTGCCAGGTTCAACGATGAGCACTTTGGCAGCAAACCACTGCACATGATTGAACACGCAAACGGTGACCTGTTTGTTTCAACATTTGATTCGATTTACCGTATCTACCGATCTTCAATCAATTAGTACTGACATCTTTTGTCTGTTTAGTACGATGATTTACTCGCACCAGTCGTAGTCGTCAACATGCCTGCTTCTATGTAGTAACCGACCTCCGTCAACGTGGTAAAGTATTGCCTGGTAATGACCAGTTAGTCTTGAGATATTGCGATTTAGAGCAATATCTCAGACAACACTACGCATAGGGGAATAAGGTGAAGATCCAGCCACTGACACCCACCATCGGTGCTGATGTTTACGATCTTGATCTCAGCTGCGAGTTGAGCGCCAGGGATATTGAAGCCACCATCAATGCCTTTCTGAAATATCACGTCCTGCTTATCCGAGAGCAAAAATTAACCCCTGACCACCTGGTACGTTTCGCACGCTACTTCGGGCAGGTAGGCGCCTATCCATTCGCCCGACCACTGCCTGATCATCCGGAAGTCATAGCAATCATCAAAGAGCCGGAACAAAAGACTGTATTCGGTGGTATCTGGCATACAGACAGCACCTATCTGACACAGCCTTCAATGGCATCTGTTCTGTACGCGGTTGAAGTGCCGGCAGTTGGGGGCGACACGTTGTTTTCCAACCAGCACGTGGCCTATGAAGCGCTCGATACATCAACCAGACAGCAGCTAAGTACTCTGACAGCAGAGCACAGCTCGGCTAAAAACCAGGATAAACTGCGCACTGATCATCTGACCTCAGGGGCAATGCAGCAACAGTCAAAGCCGGTTTTTACTGCCATACATCCGGTAGTCAGAACACATCCGGTTACTGGTAGAAAATCGCTGTACCTGAGCCCCGCACACACCACGAGAATTATAGAATTACCCGAAGACGAGAGTGAGGCAATATTAGCTTCTCTGTTTTCTCATGCCTTGAGCGACGACTTCAAATGCCGCGTCAGATGGCAACCCGGTACCGTCGCAATCTGGGATAACCGCTGCACCCTCCACTATCCGCTGAATGACTATCATGGGTACCGCCGTGAAATGCACCGCGTCACTATTGATGGTGATCGACCCCGTTGATCGCACATCCGCCAGTCACTTTTCCGGTTGACGGGCATCGCAAAAAAGTGCGAGTTCGTGCAACGAATCACTGAATATTTTCCCAATTAGCAGTTTTTTTGTGACGAAGTCTTCAGTTGTAACTGTTGTGACTCCAGTCTCATCGCCTTCCGGACGTTAACGCGGCGCTGTAGCCAGTGTAAAAACTTGTTACATACAAAATCGGCGCGAGATTGCTACCACCAAATGCAGTTCATCGTGTTCTTTAAACTGCCTGTTAATAAGGAAGATTAATGCGCACTAAATTACTTTCGACCGCCCTGGCGGCCGCCCTGTCTCTGTCAACTCAAGTCTCAGCAGAAGTGATGACGGGTGCCTTTGTACCCGGCAATGCATGGAACCAGCAAGCTATTGCCGACCTCAATGCCAACCTGCCAAAGTCCATGGCTTTTGTGAATGTCTTTTCTTCATTCTCAGCCAGCTGGGATCATCTCTACTGGCAGTCCAGCAAGATTGTTAACGAAGGCATGATTCCATTAATCAGCTGGATGCCGGTGGATCTGTCTCGTAACAACGACAATCTTCTGCCAGAAATTGCGCTCGGTAGCTGGGATAACTACATCGACTTATGGGGAACCAAACTGGTTGCCTGGGTAAACAGCTACCCGGCTGAAAGCCGCCCCTCCGTATTGCTTCGCTTTGGCCACGAGTTCAATGGCACATGGTACCCGTACGGCAACTCACCCGCATGGTACGTCGCCGCCTGGCAGCACATTCACGATCGTTTCGAAGCCGCTGGGGTCAATGAACATATCGAATGGGTCTGGAGTGCCAACAACGTTAATGTCGACTCAGTAAATGATATGACTCAGTACTATCCCGGAGATACGTATGTCGACTGGACGTCGATTGACGGCTACAACTGGGGCAGCAATTTCTCATGGTCAAGCTGGGACAGTTTTAATGACGTGTTTGCCTCTGCGTATTCAACACTGGTCACCAACTACCCGGATAAACCTATTCTAATTGCAGAGACCGGTAGTGCAGAACCACATGACATCCCTGATCCTGCATGGGGTCAGAATGGAGACAACAGCGATGCCGGTGAAGACAAGGACGTCTGGACTGCTGGCATGATGTCGAGTATCGAAAACGATTTTCCAGCGATTCGTGCGCTGGCGTTGTTTAACATCAATAAAGAACTGGACTGGTCACTGACAGACAGCGGCAACACCGGACTTTCAGGGTATATCGGCGGTATGATGTCCTCGCATTTCACCAGTGATTTCCTGTCTGCAGACGGTGCCAACGGCAATGTCGTCTCACTGCAGATTGAGAACAACACTCAGCCTCTGCAAGGCAGTTATGTTACCGAGATTGCGATGGGACCATCACCTCTGTTCATGGCAGCCGCCCGTAAAACGTCTTTGCTTGAAAAACCTGAACTGCAAACTGCTATTGATGAATACAACGAGGCCAACACAGCAATTGCAGAGCTGGCTGCCACCGTTGAAAGCCTCGAAGACAGCGGAACCAAAGCACAAGTTAAGAAAGCTCGCACTGAGCTTGCAAAACTTCGCTCGGCACAAAACGCCCGTCTCCAGCGATTGCGAAACGAAAGTCAGAAGCTGCAATTTACCGGTGTCGATAAAAGCAAGATTAAGAAAATTCTTAAGGAACAACAGCGTCTGCTTGCGGCTTCCAAGCCACTACCTGCGGTAAACATCACCAAGCAGGAACGTATGCGCAATGGTTTCAAGAGTATGTCACCAGAACAGATGGCGAAATTTCGTGGGCTCAAATTGGAGGTATTGGGTAACTAATACCCGTAATTTCTAACAGCCCACAGGACAAGCCCTGCTTTCAAGGTGAAAGCAGGGTTTTGTACAACGATCGATCAATTAATCGGTACGAATTTCCGCATCAACGGGCGCTTATCAATATCATCCGGCTCTGTGCCTTTAGGATAAACCGCCTTGTAAGGGTCGAGCTCCGCACACTCCTGCTGATCACAGTGACTACAAAACAGCGGATGCACAGCGACAGCATCTTCGTCTCTGAACATTAACCGCTCAGGCATCGTATATTCAAATGCAGCGCTGGCGTAACTCCCTGCTTCAGGTTCGGTCTGTAACGTAGCACGACCAATGATACCGACTTCAGTCAAAAACCGGATAAACCGGTCTGCTTCCACCACGACCTCTGGAAATGACGAAAATTTGCTAAGCACCTTTTTGGCACCGTACTCGGCCCAGTGATTTTTAATCTCACCAACGGTAGTCAGCACAGGAAGCATTGAGATAGCACGCATCATATCTTTCCCTTCAGGAAAAACCGAAGCATAGGAATCAACAACCTCGATAGCCAGCAAACCCTCTTTGTTATGAATAGCCTGCCTGATAAACCGGGAATCGAGACGCGTCAGGTCGTAGCCTGGATCTTCACTCAACGCCAGATGAATAGCCTCGTTTAGATAAATAATTATCTGCCTGGGCAATAACTGAGTGTGTCTTAGCAGATAAGTGATGGTGTCTTCCTCATATCCTCTTGAGTTTTTGATTTTTGGCTCAAAGACCTGATGAAAAAAATCAAAAGCACCATCTCTGGTATAGATCTCTATTTTCTTGAGTTTCTGGTAACGAGTACCGCTGCGATTGTTCTGGTGCAGCTGCAGATACACCATGTATCTATGAGCAAGCGCGGACAATATTTCGCCACTGGTCCAGTGCAGCACCTGAATTTTCGATAAATGTTTAAGGATTGCGGTGGACCGTTCACGCAGAAAGAAATATTGTTCTGCCGGCACACAATAACGCGCCTGCAACGCAATTTTCCCTTCATTAAAAGTGGCTAGCAGCGTTAACAGACCAGAGTAGGTTTTCCATCGCGCTTTATTAGAATCAATATACGAGCTCTCCCACTTTTCGTAGAAATCCTGATTGAGCCGCTCCGGGTTATCGATCATCAGCACAATACATTTGCCACAGTCACGCGCTATTCTGTGCAGCGCAGTTTCAAACCCGGCCAGTGAATTTTCCCGCAGATTCAGTGCATAAAAAATAGTATTGACATTAAACACATGATTGGAGTTTTCCGCGTGTTTAATTCGCAGCCAGTCCAGTACTTCAGTCGAGACCACCTCGACCGTTTTTGAGACGATGTTTTTAACCGGAAAATTCGTCAGCATGGCTTTTATGGATTGGCGTGTCGCATCCATACTGCCAATGTGTCTGGCAATCAGTGTTAGAAAAACCAGGTGCCAGATATCGGCAACCTTCTCCGGATCAATCGACTCTTGCGATTGCAGGATGACACTTACCTGCCGTTCGATCAGATCAACAATGTCCCAGCTGTTGACAGGAATTGCGGCAATATTTTCTTTGTGCGCCAGATTATTCAGGTAACTGCTTTTCCCGGAGCCACGGCGACCCAGAATAATAGCCGGTCGCACACCCTCATCTTCCTGAAAGTGACTCGGATGGAAATTAAACAGCAACTGGTAGAGTTGAGGATTAAAGTGATCGTTGGTGTACTCAAAGACATCGTTTCCAAGCGGATGATTACGGCTTAGTACTTCCGTATTGAGTTCGTCACGATCATTGTCAGAAAGCGCAAGTTCCTGATATCGCGTGGTAGTGTCATTATCCATTGGCAGCTCGGGACTTCAGCAAATTTACCGATGTACTCGGCGGGAATTCGACACGTACCATACCTGATTCAATGCACCTGTACACCTGAACGGCGCAGTGATGTGCAGTCGTATCGCACAATAGTACGCCGACTTGTTTAATTGCGAATTCAGGTTGGCGCCCATTTCCATACTCCGGATTGTGCTCTAAACTGAGTCACTGATACAAACAATCACCGGCACGCCGATTACCCGCTTCCCGTACTCTGCCAATTGATGGGGTCTGCGTGCCGCTATCTGCCTTTTGGCACTGAACTCAACCGGTAGGAATACGATCCGAACTGGTAGCTCCAATGAACCGACAGGTCAGGTATCCCGTACCGCAAACCAACATAACAGCCTCTCCCTCAACTTAACCCGCACCACTCGAGCCCCCATGAATACAACGCTTTTTCTGAAAATAATCGCAGCGATTCTTGCTGTTTTCGGCCTGATCTATCTATTCAGTCCGATAACGCTGGCGACCAAAGCTGGTATCACCGCTGATAACTCCGGACTGACCGATATCCGGGCCACGTATGGCGGTATTCAGATTGGCCTGGCAGTTTTTCTATACTGGTCGAGCCTGGCACATAGCCGACTAAGTTCTGCACTGGCAGCGACGGCAATTATATTCTTCAGTGTCGGTGCCTGTCGTTTATACGGTGTCATTGTTGACGGTGAATTTTCCGGGTTCAATATGATCGGGCTGAGTTTTGAGATTGTACTGACCGTGATCAGCGGCTGGCTGTTCTTACGCAGTGATTAAAAAAACCCGGCCTTTGAGGGAAGGCCGGGCCAAAGCACAGGTCCTGGGGGAAGGAACCGGGTGCCGTCTACTACCGCTGTACTTCTTTTTAGTGGGGGATAAGAACGGTATCTATGACGTGAATAATGCCGTTAGTAGCCATGATGTCAGTCACCGTTACCATGGCATCATTAATAAACAACTCACCACCTTTAACACTCACCTGAACAGCATCACCATTAGCCATCGTGACACTGCTTCCGGCCAGACTAAGCGCGGCGCTGGCATCCACAGCGGCATCAGCAACAACGTGATACAGCAGGATATTCTTCAGGGTATCCGGATCAGCAAGTAAAGCATCGATAGTGTCCTGGCCAAGTGCTGCAAACGCATCATCAGTCGGGGCAAACACGGTGTAGATTTCATGTCCGCCAGCCAGTGGTCCATCAAGACCGGTCGCCTGCAACGCAGCTACCAGAGTGTGGAAGTTACCGGCTGCAATGGCTGTGTTGTAAATGCTGTCGAGCTCCGGTGCTGCAGGCTCATCGGCAGGTGGCAGTAGTACCGCGTCCAGCACGTGAATAATGCCGTTACTCGCCGCCACATCAGTCGCAACCACAGTGGATTCATTAACAAACAACTGACCTGCAGCAAGTGACAGTTCCGTATCGTCGCCATTCGCCATGGTGACCGACGAACCGGCCAGGCTGATTGCGGTTTCAGCATTCACTGCTTGTCCTGATACTACGTGGTATAGCAGGATGTCGCGCAAGGTATCCGGATCGGCCAGCAGTGCATCTATAGTGTCCTGACCAAGGGCCGCGAACGCATCATCGGTCGGCGCAAATACAGTAAAGGTGGCTTTCTCATCGGCAAGCACGCCGACCAACCCGGTTGCCTCAAGTGCTGCCGCGAGTGTATTAAAAGAACCGGCTGCCAGCGCGGTATCAACAATGTTAGACAACTGTGGCTCGACGGGCTCACCTGCACCATCACCCTGGTTTGCACTGTCGTCACCTGCCGGTGGTAAAAGCACAGTGTCGATCACGTGGATGGTACCGTTGGTCGCGACAACATCAGCAGAGATCACCTGTGACGTATTAATGAACAGGTTTCCGTCTGAAAGGGATATCTGCAGATCGTCTTCGTTGGCTGCCTGCACTGCTGTGCCTGCCAACGAAATCGCGGTGGCGCTGTCTACATTCGCATCGGCCAGCACGTGATAGAGAAGAATGTCGGTCAGCGCTTCCGGGTCTGCCAACAGTGCATTGATAGTGTCCTGACCCAGTGCCTCGAAGGCGTCATCAGTCGGTGCAAAAACAGTGAACTGACGGCTCTCGTCCGCCAGTACTGCATCCAGCCCGGTAGCACCCAATGCCGCCGCCAGCGTATTAAAGCTACCGGCATCGACTGCGGTCTGTACGATATTGCCAGTGGCTTCGCCGGCCACAGCCCCTGATGTACCGGCGGCATCCGTTGTGTTCAGGGTCACGCCATCACTGTCACAGGCGGAAACACCCACAGCAACCAGCAGCGACAATCCCAAGTTTCGAATTAATTTCATTTGTGTGTCCTGTTATTTGTTCAATTCAGGTCCAATCCTGAATCGTGGGGCCGAGATTACGGCAGGCCGGGTGAATGGCTTGTGATCAAAAAAATTCGCCCGTTCACCTGACGTTCACATCGGTCCGGTAACAACGGATGACTGACTGGTCACAGGATGATCACACTCACTTAGATAAGGTGCGCAGACTTCCCGTTAACGAGATTCACGGACTCATGAACGCCAACGCTGAACCGAGGGTGCAATCCCGACTGCTGAGGGCCTTTGTTTTACAGTTGGCACTGATCAGTTTTGCGACTGTCACCGGTGTGATGGCAGCCAGCCTGGTTGCAGAACAAATACTGGTGAAGCAGGCGCTCAGCGGAGAAGCCGAATATTTTTGGGAACGCCGCCAGGATAACCCGGATTTTCCAGTACCCAATACCCTTAATCTTCAATCGTATCTGCACACTCACGACAACAGCGCACTGCCATTTGCACTGCAGGGTTTGCCACCGGGACAGCAGCGCGTCATGTTTCAGGATGATGAACTGATAGCATTTGTCAGCAGTCGCGGTGAAGAAACACTGACGTTGCTGTTTCAGGATGACACGGTGTCCAACCTCGGATTTTTCTTCGGTGTTGTTCCACTGACTTTAGTGTTGCTGGTGATGTACGCGCTTGCCTACCTGACTTATGTGCTGTCAAAGCGTGCGGTGTCTCCTATTGCGAAACTCGCAGAGACCATTGAAAATTTCGACTTCAGTGCACGCGATGCCAATGAACTCGACTTAAACAAGTTTACCGGTCCACACAACTCCGAAACACTGGTACTGGCCGATGCACTGCAGCACTTTATTGAACGAACCAACGATTCCATAGAACGGGAACGCAACTTCGCACGCTATGCATCGCACGAACTGCGAACACCACTGGCAGTAATAGACGGTTCGATCTCATCGTTGTCACTGCTGGATCTTGAAGAGAAACCGGCACGAGCCGTGGAAAGAATCAAGCGCGCCAGCAGACACATGCTTGACCTGACCAGCACGTTGCTGCTGCTGGCGCGCGATAAAAGAAGCGGTGAGCATTTGACCGAGGTGGCCATTCCCGTAGTAGTTGACGACTTATTACTGGAGATAAGCCAGGTAGTACCTACTGACGATCTGACAATCAATCACAATAAAACCTGCCCGCTAACGGTTTATGCCAGTGAAGCTTCACTGCGTATTGTTATTGGCAACATTCTTCGTAATGCCTGTTTGTACACGCAAAAAGGCAATGTCGATATCTATTGTACAGATCACTCGATTACCATATCTGATGACGGACCGGGGCTCGACGAAGCTGACAAAAGAAAGGTATTTGATCCGTTTTTCCGTGTTGAAAAAAGAGTCAGCGGTTCAGGACTGGGCTTGTCACTGGTGAAAACAACCTGTGATACCTATGGATGGAACATCACCATCGATAGCGAGCCAGGTCGCGGTTCAAGCTTCACTGTCAGTTTCGGTGATTCGGTATCCAGACCCGGCAACCGTATGCAACAGTGACACGGCATAGGGCTTATCAAGGGTTTTTCGGAGCTTATAGATCTGACTTCTCAAGGTATCGCTTGCCGGCGGATCATCACCCCAAAGTTCTGACTCAATTTCTTCTCTGGTCACCACGTTCGGCATTTTCTTCAACAGTATTCGCAGAATCTGAAAACCGGCAGGCGTTAACTGCAATAACTCACCGTTACGTCTGACTTCTCTGGTGCCGGTATCGAGAATCAGATCAGCCACGCTGAGCGTTTCACTGGTCACACTGCCCTGGTGGCGTTTACTCAGTGACTTAATGCGTGCGACAAGTTCCGGCAGGTCAAAAGGTTTGACCACATAGTCATCAGCGCCACACTCAAAGCCCTGCAACTTGTCTCCAAGCTCATCCCGCGCAGTCATCATGATAACCGGAGTACTGTTTTTATCGGTCTCGCGAATCTCTTTACACAACGTGAAGCCATCCATACCGGGTAGCATGAGGTCGAGCACGATGATGTCAAAGCGGTGTTGCCGCGCCAGATGCAGGCCAGTCATTCCGTCTGCAGCAAAATCGACAACCGCCCCCATTGACTCAAGAAAATCGACAACAGTCTCGGCAAGATCCTGATGGTCTTCAACTAATAAAACACTGAGATTTTCTAGTGGTTGCATAGATGAAACGACTTATCGTTCAACGGTGATATTCCTTTGTATACGCCACCATTATGCCAATGTATGGACATTTGCAGCACAAGCCGCAATATTGGAAGTTGGTGTGTCATCCCGGGCCAACTGACCGCGGTCCGGCATCGCTGCTTTGTAAACCGCTGTTACCGGTTTTTTGACAACGCGGCACGGATTTTTTCGGCATTGGCACTGATCACTGCAGAATCACCCATCTTGCCTGGAGGACGCAGCTTTTCACCGTCTTTGCGTGGCAGCACATGAAAATGCAGGTGGAAAACCTCCTGCCCGCCGGCTGCCTCGTTAAACTGTTGCAGCGTTATACCCTGGGCATTGAATGCCTGCTGTGCTGCTTTGCTTACCACCTGAACTGTCGCCAGACAGGCAGCCAGTTGATCGTTGGTCGCGTCAAGCATGTTGCGCGCTGGTGACTTCGGTATCACCAGCATATGACCGTCAGCACGCGGCATGATGTCCATAATCACCAGCGTCTGATCATCTTCATAAACTTGTTCAGAGGGCAATTCACCACGTAAAATTTTTGCGAAGATATTGTTTTCTTCATAAGTCATGCAACACACTCCAGATCAGTTTCGCGCTATTCCTGCCGTCTTGATGCGACTCTCCAATATTACAGTATCGCGTCATGCGTTTCGAATGTAGCCTGCCCGGTATCGAACCCCGAGGTAAGTCTGCCGAAGTACCGGAAAACCTCCTTACTTAACCAATAACGGCACTGTTCACGGCTGATGTGGTAAAAAACCCGGGTCGTTAGCAGCAACATGTTCATATCTTCTGGCATCCTGCTCCCACGGACTTTGCAGATAGCCGTGCTCAATAACAGAGCGCAAATACATTTCCAGAAAAACTTCTACACCACCATTGGACTCATACTGGTACACATGCCGAAACTCATGTCTCAGCAAACGCTCTGAGTGAGTACCACTATGAACCACCTCAACGCCATAACCGATCGCTCTGCCAGCAGTTGAATCGAGCGGCATACCGCAGGCGCGTGCCAACTCTACCAGGTGCTTATCGTCAGGAAACAACACTCGCTCAACACTGAGCAGACGAACACGATCAGTATCCTTAACACCAGAGTCTCCCGCGAGTACCAGCTGGCTCTCTGTTAACGGCAAACCGGTTTCCAGAATCAGCTGCTCCCTGTGCTTACACCATGCAAGTATCTCTGGCAGGTATTCATCCAGCGTCACAACTTTAACTACCCTTGTCAGGAGTCTGCGCTGCAGAATCTCAGGTTAATGCAGTACTGAACCTGCGACTTCAGGAACCATAGCCGCCGGCGCTGCCCAGCCAAGATTACTCTTGATTTTGGCACAAACCTGCGCTTCCCAGGCATCATCAAACGAGCTCACCGCTTTACTAAGACTGTGGCCCTGAATCAAATCGACTCCTATGTCACTGACCAGCTCGTTGAGACTCAGCTTGCTGTGTATATCGACTCCTTCAAGTATCACTGCGGTACCCAGTTCACGCTGGCTTTGGACGAGGTAACGAATCAACGTGTCTGCCATGCGGGTGTCAAAGGAAAGAATATCCCGATCTATTTTTACATAGTGTGGCTTTAAACTGTCGAGTCGGGACAGTGAAGCATTGCCGACACCAAAGTCATCGATCGCGAATCTCACTCCGGTGAGTTGTCCGAGTTGCCGAACCACATCGCGATATTCTTCAAGTTGCTGACGTGCTTCAATCTGTAACTCCGGAGACACTACCGTTTTTTCTGACACTTCCATAATAAGATGATGCCCGCTGAGCGGCGCGCTGCGTCCGATCACTTCGTACAACAACTCGCGATAAGCCGGCGACTTTAACGTTGCCGGATACACATTCAATGACAAAGGCTTGATATCGTTGCTGCCGCCGCCACCGCTCACCTGTGATCCGTAAGCACCAATTGTGGTTTCAAGCAATGTCGAATCAAGCTCCAGCTGAAAACCCATACCCCACAAGCTGGCAGCATTAAAGATTTCTACCGGTGCGGCATTTGAGTCAATATGTTCACGGGCAAGTGCTTCATAGGCAAAGATATCCACATCACGACTACCCGGATCAAAACGGAACATCGGCTCAAAGTGCACGTTAATATTACTGAGTTGACTGCGGAATATTCTGCGCCGGTCTTCATACATATCACGGCTGACAAACCGATAAGTCTCTTTCAATCCGTCGTATACGCGGGCTTTAAGTTTTTCGAATGACTCAAAGTTCGCCCATGCCAAAGCATCATGTAGTGAGTTAATGACTGTACTCAGCACTTCTGTTGCCGGAAAGCGCTTGAAACCATCCTTTACCGCAATAAACACCCCGCAATTCGGCAGGCGATCATTGACTACAACCATACATTCCATCGGGCTGCCGCTGGCGGGAGACAGTTGCGGCAGAAAGTTCTGTAAGCGCAGTGAACGACGAGGTGCTATATCCGCGTATCCTTCAAGCGCTTCTTCAAGTACACAGTGCACTAAGCTGGCAGAACAGTTATGCAGCGGACGGTTTGAATCAGCCTCATACATATGCAGCTGTCCATTCTTGCCACGAAAATAGCAGTACACCATTTCCGCTCCAAGCACCTGCTTTAACGCTTCAGAAAAGATATTCAGGTTGCGTCGACGATTATTCATACGCATCACCTGCAGGCGTGCGATAAGTTGCTCTACAAAATCATCGTAACTGCTCATATGACATGGCAGTGGATCAACCGACTCTGCAATTTGCGAGATTTCGGAAATTCTGTCTGCCATTGACGGAGTCACCGCAGGCTGCACAACCGCTGTTTTCTTAAGCCGTGAGGAAAACTCCAGGGCCCTACTGACAAAGTCGCTTACAGCGCTTTCAGACAAACGCACACCGGTGGCGAGTGGCTCTACGGTAAGTGGTGCCAGAAAAGCAAGCTTTGACTGTTCGAAATCAACGTCACTGTCGAGCACCACCGGGATAATCAAGGCATCTCCAGCCATCGCACGTCGGATAGCAACAAAGGCCGCTCGTGCGGCTTCTGCAGACTGGTGCTGGTGGCGGTCAATGAGAAATACAAACAGATTAGCTCGGACGTTATTGGCGGCAGCATCTTCTGACGCAACCTGAAAGCACGTTGAGCCAACCAAACCCAGCGCATTAATTTTATCGAGTGCAGGCTCTATGACGCGACGGTCAAAGGCGCTGTCGCCAGAGCCAAAAACAACAGCGTGCAGCGAGGCATTTGCCACGCTGGAAAGCTCAGGCTTCAGAGAATCAGAAGAAATCGGGACATCAATCATGGTTAACCGCCAATGGGGTGGTACTTTTTTATTATTTTTATTTTTCGCCGAGACCGGAACATTTCCGACCTTCTCACGGGTCGAGCAATTTGTATCATGAACTTAACAACAAGAACCAGTTGCGTTACAAGCCGAACTTAAAGTAAATCCTCACGAAGGCGCGTGAAGCGTCAGATATTTATTCAGTTCCTCAATTTACAGTTAGTATTACGAGGTTGATAGTTTCATTGAAATCCAGCAAATTTCGAACAACCTGATTTTTTTATATTTTTCAAAGATTTACCTGTTGTCGCAATTTCAAACCGGCAATTATTGCCGATCCGGCTGATCGCGCTCATACTTCACTGCACATCCCCCGCGACAACGAGTAAACAGATTTGAAAGCCAGATCATTTGAAATTGCTGTTTTCGAAGGCGACGGAATCGGCCCGGAAATCATGGCACCGACCCTGTCTGTATTAGAGAAAGTCGCAGGACTCTATGACGGCTTTTCGTTAAATTACACGCATTTACCTGCCGGTGCCCTGCACTACCAGAACACAGGTGAGGCGCTGCCAGCCGAATCAGTCGCCGCAGCCGGCAAATCAGATGCCATTTTGCTTTCGGCCATGGGACTCCCGCACATCCGCAAGCCTGACGGCACCGAACTGGTCCCGCAAATTGATTTGCGCATCGCACTAAAATTGTTTGCCGGTGTGCGGCCTGTTTATACCTTCAAGGGCGGACCCAGAGTACTGGCAGACGAACGCGCAGCCGAACTGGACTTTGTTCTGGTGCGTGAATCGATTGAAGGTCTTTTTGCCCACAAAGACGAAGGCCAGGTGATTGATAATGATCATGCTATTGAAACAATGCGCATCACACGTGCGGTGTCAGAGCAATTGTTTGACTTCAGTTTTAAGCTGGCGCAATCCCGTGCACGCAAGTTGAATCGACCCGGTAAACTTATGTGTGTCGATAAAGCCAACGTGTTCCGGTCGTTCTGGTTTTTCCGCGAGATATTCAACGAACGCGCAGCGCAATTCACAGACATTGAAACATCCGCCATGTACGTCGATGCGGTTGCGATGAAAATGGTGCAGAGCCCATGGGATCTCGATGTCATGGTCACCGAAAATATGTTTGGCGATATTCTGTCTGATCTCGGCGCAGGACTGATGGGCAGTCTTGGACTGGCACCTTCAGCAGACATCGGTGAAAACAATGCGGTGTTTCAACCGTGCCATGGCAGCGCCCCGGATATTACCGGCCAGGGTCTCGCTAACCCGATGGCGATGATTTTATCCGGCGCTATGATGCTTGAATACCTCGGTGAAAAGTTCGATTGTATTGATGCAGAGCGTGCCGGACTCGCGCTCAAAGCAGCCGCGTTGCAGGCGGCAGGCACGGCTGCCGGCAAAGGCAGAGATGTGGGTGGCAGCGCCAATACCGAGACCATCGCAACCGCTGTTGTCGATTGCCTGACTTGATGAACCAGACCGCTTAAAGCAGTGTTTGAATCTGGCCTCATGAATAAGGACAACTCTGACTCGCAACAAAATGCACAACAAGCGTTGCTACACGTACTGGTAGTCGGAGCTGGTTACTTTGCGCAGTTTCAACTGCGAGCATGGCAACGCATTCACAATGTTGTACTGCAGGAAATTGTTGAAATAGACGAATCAAAACATCAGCAGCTTCGTCAGCAATTTCCACAGGCGAACATCATTAAAGATCTGGCAGATGCGCACCCGAACACTGACATAGTCGATATCGCAACACCACCGGCAACACATCCTGATCTCATTGAAAAAGCTCTGAAGCACACCAATGCAATCGTTGTTTGCCAGAAGCCTTTTTGCAACACGATTAAAGAAGCAAAAGGCATTGTAGAGCGCGCGCAATCAACAAACAGAACCATTGTTGTGCATGAAAATTTTCGCTTTCAACCGTGGTATCAGCAATTAAAAATGCTGCTTGATGAACACTTGATTGGTGATGTACAGCAGGCCACTTTCAGGTTGAGACCCGGTGATGGACAAGGGCCGGAGGCGTACCTGCAACGGCAGCCCTACTTTCAAACTATGCCACGCTTTCTGATTCATGAAACCGGCATTCATTTTATAGATGTATTTCGCTATCTTTTTGGTGAACCGGATGCCGTTTCTGCAGACCTCAGACGCTTAAACCCGGCCATTGCCGGTGAAGACGCCGGCTTCTTTACGCTAATGTACGACTCCGGCTTACGCGTTGTGTTTGATGGCAACCGCCATCTTGACCATGGCGCTGACAATACCCGCCTGACACTGGGCGAAATGCTTATCGAAGGCACTACCGGCACCCTTACCCTGAACGGCAACGGTGACATATCACATCGTGAATTCGGCAGCACAAAGCAACAACAGATTCCTTATCATTTTAACGACAATGATTTTGGCGGTGACTGTGTCTTTCGTTTGCAGTCGCACGTTGCCGGGCATCTTCTGCACGGCACGCCGTTGCATAACCTCGCATCAGAGTACCTGAATAATATTGAACTCGAGTCTCTGGTCTACGATGCCTCCGATAAGCAGCGCACACTTGCAGTAACGAAGGAATAGCGATGTCAGATCTATGGGAAGTGTATGCATTAAAGTACGCCGATCACAACAACCGTGATCGCAACGAGTCATTTTTATTCGACGACAACCACAACGCAGCGTGGCCGCTTGATTATTTTGTCTGGGTACTGAAGAACGGCGACAAAACCATTCTGGTTGACACCGGCTTTGATCAAAAAGAAAGTCTCGCCAGAGGCCGACAGTTATACGAAACACCGGCAGAGCTGATCACCCGTTTTGGCGTTCCGCCGCAATCGATTGATACTGTGATCGTGACCCACATGCACTACGACCATGCCGGTGGTCTTGAAGACTTTATGCATGCCACGTTTCATCTGCAACAGCTTGAAATGGAATACGCGACCGGTCCCTGCATGTGCCATGGCGTATTGCAGAAACCTTTTACCGTCGAACATGTATGTAATATGGTCAAACAGTTGTACAGCGGCAAACTGGTATTTCACAATGGTTCGTCAGAAGTAGCACCCGGACTTGAGGTCCACCTGATTGGCGGCCACAGCCGCGGGCTGCAGTGCGTACGGGTTAAAACACAACGCGGCTGGCTGGTGCTGGCCTCTGACGCCAGCCATTTTTACGAGAACTTCCTGCACAGCAAGCCATTTCCAATCGTGGTAGATCTGGAAGACATGCTCAATGGTTTCAACCGACTAAGCGCACTTGCCGACTCGCAGCAGCACATTATTCCAGGTCACGATCCGGCGGTCAGAACCTTGTACCCTTGTGTGTTCGACGGCGACGATAGTATTGTGCGGCTTGATGTTGCTCCGGCCACTCCCGCATAACCTGCCAATCACAGTGGCAATGCGGCCAACCGTCCGGAATAAAAAAGCCCGCTGCTGCGGGCTTTCCTATTTGGCGGAGAGAGAGGGCTTCGAACCCTCGAAACGGGGTTACCGTTTACACACTTTCCAGGCGTGCTCCTTCAGCCACTCGGACACCTCTCCGGAACCGGTTACGCCCCTGATCCTTTAGGAGTGTAGATGGGAGGGAATGTAGAAACATTACTTCCCGCGTCTGCAATTTTCGGGGTACCGCGTTTTTCTACTTCATCAATACGGATGATTGCATGCATCGGTATTATAGTCTGTGTGACGCCTTCGAACTCACTTTTCAGCTTTTCTTCTGAAGGGTCAACCACAACGGTTGTGTGCTCGTTGAACATCAGTCCTTCCAATACAACAAACCCGTACATTTCTCCCTGAAATATATCTGCTGCGTACAGCTCGTATATTTTGTCCTGGTTGATAAAGCGTACCCGATAGACGTGTTCTTTAGTCATACTGAGACATTTATGGGAGACAATTACTGGTTAGGACGAGCCAAAACGGGCACGCGGTCGCACAACTGGGCGATCATACCATAACCGTTGTCACTGTGAAGCGGCATCAATAAATATTTGTGGTGCACTGAGCACCGCTACTGTTACCGCGCTTAACCGCCCCGATCACCACTGCGATCCACCGCCGAGATCACCGCCGCGATCACCGCCGACCCGGGGCTCGTCTGCGACCGCTGCGCGGGCGTCCACGAGTGCCGGCATCATTGATCAGCCTTAGCTGAGCATCACTACTGCCCTGCAATCCCGCCAGTGATTTAAGCTCCGCAACCAGCCGTTCATCAACATCGGCAAACTTGCCAACACGCAAATACGGAGGCAATTTTACCGGGCCGTAGCGCACTCTGGTGAGTCGGCTGACCTGATAGCCTAATGCCATCCAAAGCCGCCTCACTTCACGATTACGGCCTTCACTTAAAATAACCCGGTACCATTGATTGTTGTCAGTACCACCATCAAACCAGCAGCGCTGAAACCGCGCCGGCCCGTCGTCAAGTTCAACACCCTTGTGCAGTTCGCGAATATGATCTTCATCGACAACACCACGTATACGGCAGGCATATTCGCGTTCTATTTCCGAAGAAGGATGCATCAGCCGGTGTGCCAGATCACCGTTGTCAGTGAATAACAACAGACCACTGGTATTAATATCAAGCCTGCCAATAGCCACCCAGCGCGAGCCTTTTAATCGCGGCAGATGTTCAAATACGGTAGGCCGGTTCTGCTCGTCAGATCGGGTGGTCACCCGACCTACCGGCTTGTGGTAGGCAATCAGTCTGAAATCCTGACGAGTCGCCGTCACCACACGATAGCGCTTGTGAGCGTAGCGAAGCCGGTCACCGGACTCCGCCTTCATGCCAAGCTCTGCAGTGCGTCCGTTGAGCACGACCTCACCGGCAGCAATATCTGCTTCGAGCTTGCGCCTGGACCCGAGTCCGGCACGCGCCAGCAACTTTTGAATTCTTTCTGCCATAAATGCTCACATGTTCGGAAGCGGATTATCGCACAGCACGCTGTTGAATGATGGCAGTGCAATGATAGGATGCGAAGCAAGTCCTCTACTGCCAACACGATAAGCTGAATTTATGTCTGATAAGCCCGAGTTTAAAGCGCTCAATATCGCGGTCCTGACCGTCTCTGACAGTCGCACTGAAGCGGATGACAAATCCGGCCACCTGCTGGTATCTCTGCTTGAAGAAACCGGCCACCGATGTGCCGACAAAGCGATTGTCAAAGACGACAAATACCAGATTAGAGCTCGCATCAGTGACTGGATCGCCAACGCCGAAATTGATGTGGTGCTGAGTACCGGTGGTACTGGCGTTACGGGACGGGATGGCACGCCTGAAGCAGTCTCGCCATTGCTCGACAAAGAAATCGAGGGGTTCGGAGAAATGTTCAGGGTACTTTCCTACGAAGATATCAAAACGTCCACGCTGCAATCACGTGCACTGGCGGGCGTTGCAAACGCGACTTATATTTTTGTACTGCCCGGCTCACCTGGTGCGTGTAAAACCGCGTGGACAAAACTCATCAGCGAACAGCTCGATAACCGCACACGACCGTGCAATCTGGTGATGCTGATGCCGAGACTGCTTGAACAATAACGTTAAAAATAACGCGATTTTTACCAGCTATCCAAACCATTAGTTCTGACTACTTCCAGCCCCTGGCTTCTTTTATAAGTTCGTAGGCCGCTTTAATGTGTTGGGTTTTCTCAGTCGCCACTTTGATCATTTCCGGTGGCAGACCTTTGGCCACCAGCTTATCCGGATGGTGCTGGCTCATCAGCTTGCGATAAGCCCGCTTCACTACCGCTTTGTCGTCACCTTTCTCCACCCCGAGCAATTCATAGGCACTGTCCAGCGGCATGGCAGGAGTTCGTCCACTGGCAGATCGCTGTTGATTTCTGTTGGCATCAAGGCCGGCTTTAACCAGGATTTCCATCTGCCGCAGCATGAATTTCGGAAACTTCAGATAACCGCAAATCTCCTCCAGCACCTTTTCCTCAGCCGGATGTCTGGCCCCGTCGGCATACACCGCATGCAGCTGAATTTCCATAAACATGCGCATAAGATTGGTTCTGCGACGACACTCAATTCGAAACTGCTCTACCACCGCCTGCAGATCATAGTCGTCTTTTTTTCCCTGATTAAACAGATCAATGGCAACCTTGCGTTGCTCGGGTGATAACTGCATTTGCGCCATGACATTTTCAGCCATTTTGATTTCATCGGGTGTGACGTGTCCATCTGCCTTTGCCAGATGCCCCATCGTGGCAAATGTCGCGGTAAAAAAGGTTGCCTGAACGCGCTCCTGGGCACCCGGAGAAAGGTCTTCCTCACTGTCGTGTTGAATGCGCTTGAGCCCATTATCGAAGTTGTGCCCAAGCACAGCACCGATCAGCGCACCGATAGGCCCGCCTATTAAAAAACCGAAGCCACCGCCGAGTAATTTACCCCACCAGTTCATTGTTGAGCCTCTGCAGGTTGATGATCAAGTGCGTCTTGCACGCAAACTATTTCCGTCAAAAGTGAAGTTGCAAATACCCCGCGGCTCAAAGCAAATTGTAATTCCAGCGTGGTATCGTTTAACCACTGCCAGTGTAAGTCTTTTGCAATGGCGCGCAATGCACGGCGCTCTGATTTTAGTCCGGCTTTCTCTAGTCCTTCAGTAAGTAGTGTTTCATGGCCAAGCACTTCATCTTCGAGTTGCCAGATGTCACCAGTGACTTTTGAATCGCCTTTGCCATACAACGGACCACTCGGGTGTATATCCATTTGCAAACATCGTTTGTCGATTTCACTATCAACAGTTTCACACTGAAACAAACTGTTACTGCCATCAAGTATGCAACTATCACCAGCCACCACCCGATTCCAATTCTCCTGCTCTACACGACGCGCAAGTACACTGTTGAACAGGTAAGATCTCGCCGCAGACAGATACATGCCACGTTTAAACTTTGAGACTTTAGCTCGTCCTTCAAACAACGCTTGAGCCTGTATCAGGTTTCGCCCTCCTCTGCCAAAACGCTGAGGTCCAAAATAGTTTGGAAAACCGGACTTTGCGACACTCGCCAGTTGTTGTTCAATAACAGATTGGCCATCACTGATCTCACGTAGCACAATGGTGAACCGGTTATATTTGTGAGTCCCTGTTTTAAGCTTCTTGCGGCCACGCAGTGCACGCAGGCACTCTACATCCGGCACATTGTTTAGCAGTTCCTGCACTAGCTCGGGCAGCGACTCTTTGTTAGTAAGTTTTGCAGTAGGCAGACTCATCCATTGTGTCGTCACTGCATGGCGATCTTTCAGGCCGGAAGTGCCGATTTCTCTGGCGGGTAACGACAGGCCTTTGGCCAGCAGATCAACTACATCACGGGTGTTGCGGCCGGTTTTACGGATTTGCACCCACAAATGCTCGCCTTCACCCTCGGGCTCAAAGCCGAGCTTTTCATCAACACAAAAATCTTCAGGCTTCAGTTTCATCAGCGCACTGGGAAGTTCGTCATGACACGTATTAGGGAGTGCGGTAATATTCACAACGACAATGTTCCGGTGGGTTGGATTAAGCGGTTGTCCGGCTGTGATGCCGGTAAGTCCACATCCGAATTGCTCAAAAGAAGCGAATTCAATGTCAGAAACGCACAATAGTGATCAAACAACGCCCCGGCGAGACAATGCATGAGCAATATAGACGAGTTAGAACGGCAGGAACGCCGGCAACTACTCATAAAAATGGAAAATGAACATGCGTTGCTGGATCAGGAAGTTGCGTTGCTGCTGGCGGGCCAGGGCACTGATCAAATGCACATCAGCCGTCTAAAGCGACGCAAACTCCGCTTGAAAGATATGATTGTACGACTGAAAAGCAGTTTGCTTCCAGATGTACCCGCCTAGAACGCAAATTATAACATGATCTAAATTGCGACCAATCCCGACGGCGAGTTTAAGCGGACAGTTGCTGTCAGCTTTGGCGAGCGGGCACTCGTGCACCCGCTGCAGGATCATTTAAAAAAACAAGTTTCTGAATCACCGGGCCGAAAACCTGTGCCCGGGCAGGTAACGCAGCTTTATTTAACTGGCAAACTTATAACTGGCAAACTTATTCACCAAGTGCGAGTGGCTCACTTTCCTGAATCATTTGAATCAACTCACTGGCCGGACGATATCCCGGCACCTTGGCACCACTATCCAGATAGATTAATGGTGTTCCTCTAAGCTCGACTTGTCTGGCCAGATCCATGTGCGACTGAATGGGGTTTTCACAGGTAGCCGGTTCAACAGTACCGCCAGTCTTTGCAATAGTCATGGCTTCCTGTTGATCATCCGCACACCAGACACTCTGCAACTCCCGTGAAGAATTCGAATCGATACCAGCACGCGGGAATAACAGATAGCGAACTTTGATGTCTGCTTCAGTGATTGTGTCTATCTCGCGATGCAGCTTCTGGCAGAAGCCACAGTCCGTATCGGTGAACACTGTGATCCAGCGTTCCGCATCTTTATTTTCGTTGTTAAACACCAGCATTTGTTCTTCAGGCACTTCTCCGATCAGTGACAGCTGCAAGGTGCCACGTCGTTGCTCACTGATGTTTACCTGGTTTTGCAAATCGATAATGCTGCCTTCAAGCAGAAAACGTCCGTTGGGCGAGAGGTAGTAAACCTGCGCGTTACTCACTACTTCATAAACACCTGGCAGGACTGATTCTGCAATACTGGTAACCGGCAGGTCCGGCGCCATTTCCGCCAATGCTTCACGCAGTTGTTTTTCAGCATCCTGCTGATCCTGCGCTGCTGCCATACCGGAAAACATGCAAGAGGCTGCAAACAGCGCTGCTGCCGTGATCTTACTGGTGAATTTCATAGGTTTGAATCCTGATAATGAGGTGTTTGCACGCCAGAGTGTAGCGCAGCGTCGTATTAGTGGACCACAGTCCTGTTGCAGAGTTCTTTCATTGTGTTGCTGCCGGCAACCCGTGCAGAACTGTCAAGTAGCCAAAGCTGTTTGTGACTCATCATAATATTTCTAACTCACCCTCTCGGATGATGCTCTGCATGCAACGATTTTAACCGCTCAGCGGCAACATGCGTATAAATCTGGGTCGTTGATATACTGCTGTGTCCGAGCAGCAATTGAACCACCCTCAAGTCTGCATCGTTGTTGACCAGATGTGTTGCAAACGCGTGCCTGAGCGTATGCGGTGACAACGATTGCCTGATACCGGCCAATTGAGCATATTTTTTTACCCGATACCAGAATGCCTGACGCGTAAGGCCTCCGCCCCTGCGTGTGACAAACATTTTGTCGCAAGTGCCCTGCCCTTTCAGCAGTTCATCCCGGGCGCTGTGCAGATATTGTTCCAGATGCTCCAGCGCGACATCACCCACGGGTAACAACCTCTCCTTGTTGCCCTTGCCCATGATGCGCATAACGGCAGAGTGAATATTAACTTGGGCCAGCCCCAGAGAAATCAATTCACTGACCCGCAAACCACTCGAATAGGTGAGCTCCAGCATGGCTCGATCCCGCAACCCTTCCGGAGTCGACAGATCCGGTGCAGCAAGCAGTAATTCAACCTGTGGCTCACTAAGACTAACCGGTAAAGAACGTCCGGTCTTTGGTGCATCAACCAGCGCTGTCGGATCTTTTTCTATTACGCCTTCGCGACACAACAATGTGTAAAAACGTTTCAGACTGGACAACAGACGTGCGGTGGTTCGCGCGCTCATACCAGACTGCACCCGACTTGCGAGATACTGCAACACATCTTCCGGAGCAGCTTTTTGCAAAGACTGGCTATGTTCGGTCAGCCAGTTCGCAAACAATTTCAGATCACTGGTATAAGACGAGATAGTGTTGTCGCTTAAGCCTCGTTCAAGCCAGAGATAATCACGAAACTGCTCAATTAGCGCATGATTTGCCTGCGTTGCATTTTTTGTCTTTGTAGCAGTTGCGCTCATCGAGAATTTTTCAGTAACACAATGAAGAGGAAGTCTTGAACAGGAATCAGTGGGAACAGAAATCTAAAGGTATAATTGCCTAAATAGAGTTCTAATACCATTGCACGTAACACAGCTAATCAGGCCAGGCCCGCATGAATCAATCCTCGAATACTGCGCACGTTTATACCGTAGACGAAGCCAGAGCCGCCGTGATTGCAGCCATTCCGCCCCCGATCGACACTGAACAGATCCCTTTAAGTGAAGCCCTTGGCAGAATTACCGCAAAAGCGTTTCCCGCTGCTATTTCTATCCCTCCGTTTAGAAATTCAGCTATGGATGGCTACGCAATTCGCTGGAGAGATTATCAATTAAGCAGCACATTTAAAGTTGCCGGCAGCTCACTGGCCGGACATCCCTTTGAGGGTGAAGTCCCCCTGCAACACACCATAAAAATAACCACCGGTGCGATGGTGCCACCCGACACCGACACCATCGTGATCGTCGAAAACACAACACAAACCGACGACACCATGGTGATTAACAAGCCCCCCGAACAACACCAGTACATTCGCAATGTCGGCGATGATGTCACTCAGGGCTCAATAGTCATCGCAGCTAACACCAGACTAAAACCGGCACATCTTGGCTTACTGGCAGCGCAGGGTGCTAATACCATCGAAGTATTCAGACAGGCGAAGATAGGCGTATTTTCAACAGGAGATGAACTCTGCGAGCCAGGTCAGACACTGTCCGATGGCGCCATCTACGACAGCAACCGGATATCTATCTGTACAATGCTTCGTCGCGCAGGGTTTCAGGCTGATGATCTGGGAATCGCAAGAGATAGCAAAGCAGATATTCAGCAGCTGCTGCTGAATCATCAGAAGAACTACGACTTCCTGTTATCAAGCGGTGGCGTTTCCGTTGGTGAAGCCGATTATGTCAAAGCAACGCTGGAAGCAAACGGCACACTACAGTTCTGGAAAGTTGCGATGAAACCCGGTAAACCGATGGTGACCGGCAAGCTGAAATCCGGTGCTTACTACTTCGGACTACCCGGTAACCCGGTATCCAGCATGGTCACATGCGCCCAGTTTGTTATCCCTGCTGTCGGTGCTTTTGAAGGGGCCGAATACAACGCACCACCAATTATCCGGGCAAACTGCCAAACCACGCTTCAAAAAGAAGCGGGAAGATTTGAATTTCAGCGAGGCAGGTACAGCATAGATTCGAAAGGCAGTGCACAGGTAACGACCACTGGTCTGCAAGACTCCCACGTACTGCACTCGATGGGAGAGGCTAATTGCTTTATCTGTCTGGAAGCACAATCAACAGGTGCAAAAACCGGTGAGATGGTAAATGTAATGCTGTTCGATACCATACCGGGGCTACAGAAATAACTTTTACGCCACAACAGCCTGTGGATAACTTTGAATTTCGTTACTTTAGGTAACACTAAACCCCAAAACGACAAAGGCGACCATTATGGTCGCCAGAGTTAGTTTAATACCTGCTAAGAGTGTCGGACAGGCCCTGTGTAAAACACCAGGGTTAGTCACCGGTATGTTCTTTAAGAACTTTGCCGGCCTCTTTGTCGCTGCGTTTCAGTGCTTTCCCGTCTTCTTTTGCTGAAGCGAAATTTCTTTTAATTTCAGCTACTTGCTCGCGCAACAGCGCGAGCCGTGCTTCTGATTCAGCACCTTCCAGCGAGGTATTAACTACGCTTTTTTTTGGAAGATTTTTTCTTACTTCTTTTCTTCTTAGAACGCTTCTTTTTGGAAACCTTCTTTTTAGAAGCTTTCTTTTTGGAACGCTTCTTCTTGCTTACTTTCTTTTTAGAACGCTTCTTTTTGGAAGCTTTTTTCTTGGAACGCTTCTTTTTAGAAACTTTCTTTTTGGAAGCTTTCTTCTTAGATCGCTTCTTTTTGGAAGCCTTCTTCTTAGATCGCTTCTTCTTACTTACTTTCTTTTTAGAAGCCTTTTTCTTTGAAGTCTTCTTTTTTGAAGTTTTCTTCTTGGAGACTTTCTTTTTGGAAGCTTTTTTCTTACTTACTTTCTTTTTAGACTTCTTTTTTGAAGAAGCCTTCTTCTTGCCGCGTACTTTTTTCTTAGCTGTTTTTTTAGAAGCGGTGCGACCGCGCTTCTTTGCAGCTGCTTTCTTTTTGGTTCGAGCCATTAAGTTCTCCTGAGAGTTATAGGCGGTTGGATTATAATCGTTAATTGATTGAATTCAATAAAAAATACTTAAAAAGCGTTGGTTTTAATACAAAAAAGGCACCAGAAGTTAAAAATGTAGTGCAAAAAACCCTATTTCACGCTCTGTTTTTTATAAAAACATAGTACTTTACGGTCAATCTTTCATCGAATTAATAGTTAACCAACACTTGAGTGAAGCAATTGATCTTGTTTAAGGCGGTGTTATCTGTGGATAAGTTATAGCGAATGCTTACATTCTATAACTCGTTTCACGGCAGCACTGTAAGCTTAATATCATAAACATCAGCTCGATTTGATCCACCGAAACAACTAAAAAACATCGTCTATGAACGCTGAATCTTATAAAAATGCATCGCTGTTACGAAGAGTAGCGGCAATTTTTTACGATCTGTTACTACTAACCGGGGTTTTATTCGCTGTATCAGCTATCGCGGTCGCAGCTAACAAAGGCGAAGCAGTAACACATCCGATCTATTACCTATGTCTGATACTGGTGACTTACGGGTTTTATGGCTGGTTCTGGACAAACGGAGGACAAACGCTCGGGTTACGCACCTGGAGACTAAAAGTGATCGGTGAAAGAGAAGAAAAGTTAACCTGGAAAGATGCTGCTATCCGCTTCGGAGCGTCCTGGATTGCTTTTATACCTGCCGCTGCCGGCTTACTGTGGGTATTGTTTGACCGCGATAAACTTGCCTGGCACGACCGATTATCATCCACCCGGGTAGTGCTGGTGCCAAAGAACATCGCAAAGCGACAATAACCAGGTATCTCGTCGCTGCTAACCCGCACAACCGCTATTCAGGTGATGCGCTGCAGACCAAACAAGGCAATCAACGAGAAGATTGTCAGTGGTATCAGGGTACTCACCGCCGGTGACAAGCCGTTTGCCAGTCCAAGATGAGTGACTAACCGGTTTAACAAAAAGTAACCGATACCGAGCAGTATGCCGACAAACATCTTCTGACCCACACCGCCAGCCCGCTGCGATGCGAAAACAAACGGCAATGACAGCATTAGCATAATAAGTGTTGATATCGGGTTGGCTATTTTGGTCCATAGCGCAAGCTCGGTTACACGGCTGTCGAGCTGATTACGTCTCAGGTAGCGGATCTGGTTAACAAGATTACTGGCTGACATTGACTCAGCAGGCACCGACAACCCTTTCAATAGCTCAGCATTCACCAGAATCGGCCATATTTCAGTTTCAGCAGTTTGATTCTGCAATGAGGTGTCATTAAAGGTCGTTCTTTTTATCGATTCCAGCCGCCAGTGCCCGTTCGGCTGCTGTTGCGCTTTCTCTGCCTGCACAACGCTTTTGAGCGTACCTTTATCAAAATCGTACACGCTGATACCGACCAGCGTCGTGTCTGGCAGTACCGATTTTATATTCACAAACAACGGACCGGACTTAGCCCAGTACCCGGTTCGAGAGCTTAATGACACTCGATCTGATAATGCTGCCGCTCTTACTTCGTGTGCCTGTCTTTCAGCATCCGGCATAAGAAACTCACCAACCAGCGCAACCAGCAACATCAGTATCAATCCAATCAACGCAACCGAACGAGCAATCTGCATGATAGAGATACCTGCAGAACGCATCACCGTGAGTTCACTATGCGTTGCAAGGCCACCAAGCCCCAGTAAACTGCCAAGCAGCACTGCAGGGGGAAATAACTCGTAAGCCGAACCAGGCATCCGCAGTAACACATAGATCATGGCGGTCGGCACGCCATAACTACCCCGACCAACATCATCGAGCTCACCGATAAAGCCAAAAATACCGGTCAGCGCGACCAGCACCAAAAGTACCAGCAGCGTGTTCAGCAAAACTGTCTTGCCAATGTAGCGTGCAATCAGGCTCATCAGACGCGAACCTTGTTGATGGCCGGCCCATCGTAATGACGCATAAACAACACAACGTTCCTCATGTGGTTCGCACCCGCCCGGATATCCAGGCCATTCCATAGCGCCTGACGGTAAAGTAGAGAATCA
Source organism: uncultured Granulosicoccaceae bacterium (assembly GCA_937931165.1). Lineage (GTDB taxonomy): Bacteria > Pseudomonadota > Gammaproteobacteria > Granulosicoccales > Granulosicoccaceae. Next base: position 22,056 of record CALHCI010000053.1, on the reverse strand, counting down.
CACCTATAAAGAGTGCATGAACCCACCACACACCAACCAGCGCCGGTACCTTTCCAGCAGCAGTCCATTTTCGGCTAAGCACCAGCAGGTTGGCATACGGTACATAGATAAGTATTGCGATCACGATTTTGGAATAGCGTCCCTGGCGTGGAGAAGTATGCGACAGTGGCACTGCAAGCAGCGCGAGTAACAATGCCGCCAGTGGAATAGATATTCTCCACTGAATTTCAGCAATAGACTGATTACTGCCATCACGCCATAGATCGGCAATTGATCTGGCAGAGTTTTCAACCGAGGCAGTCGCCTGTTGCTTACCAGGCAGCCGAACACCGTGTCGGGCAAACTCGGTACGCTGATAACTCTGACCATCGGGGTTGGCAAACACCGTCACCCCGTCTTTAAAAACGATGTATTCGTTTTCATCGCGATCACGCTGATAGGTAGCTGAGTCTGCTGTTTCGACTTCAAACGCGCCGTTCTCGAGCGTTCGGTGAACAAAAACCTGATTAAACTGATTATTGCCTGCCGAGTGGCTTTCGGTATACACCACAGCAGTGCCATCCAGAATCTCAACAAATCTGCCGGCACCGAGGACACTGGAAACGGACTGGCTGGCAACTTTATCGGTCACGTCCTGCTCAAGGCGCGCAGCCCATGGTGATGCCCAGAACGTTAATGCGGTAATCAGGATGACGCCGATCAAACCATTCAACAACACTGGTTTGTACAACGACTTGAGACCGGCACCGCAAGCAGCACTGGCTGCCATTTCGTTATCCCGGTATAACCGGCCAAAGGCAAGCAATACCCCCAGATACAAACCCAATGGCACCAGTGTTACCAGTAAGTTGACCACTTTAAGGCCAAGTAACACCAGCAGAGCCTCTGCGGGCAAGCGACCTTCAGTGACACGGGAAAGGATTCTGGCCAGCACATTCGCCACCATAATGACCAGTAACACGATGGTTACTGCCGCCCACGTGAGGGAGATTTCTCTGAATATATAGCGATCGAGAACGCCGAGCATAGACAATTATCAGCCGTGTTCAGTAAATTCGGGCCCTCACGAAGGGCCATTCAATGAGTGCAGGATGCGTGATCATAACAAACCCAGTAATATTGTTGATATCTGTGTTTTAACCCGGTAACCCTTCACTGGTGTTAACCGGCGACTGTCACTACCCGTAAATCGCAAGCAAATTTTAAGAGGCCATTCTTTTGGACATCAGCGTTTCGAATGCAGACCCCGCAAAAATCAAAACAGGCTGTCTGGTGTTGCCTGTTTCCAATCAACGCAAACTGACGGGCAGTGCCGCAGCCATAGACAATGCCAGCGATGGTTTTTTAAGTGATGTTCTGAAACAGGGTGATCTGTCAGCCAAACCGGCTGCAACGCTGACACTGCACAACCTGCCCAACATCTCTGCAAAACGGGTGGTGCTGATCAACACAGGTAAAAGCAAAAACACCGACGCACTAAGTGCAGCAGAGTTTGAAAAAATCGCAGCAGCACACGCTGGTGTACTGGCAGAGCTCAACAGCAAAGATGCCTCCAGCTGCGTGCTCGAAATTGATGTCGATAACAGAACCCCTGCCCGCATGGCGCAATCACTCACGCAGGCACTGGTGGCACGCAGCTATCGATTCGACATGCATAAAAGCAAAAAATCAGAGCCAATCACGCTCACCAAACTCAGCCTGCACTGCAGCGACAAAAAACATAATAAGTCAGTAGCGAAAGGCGGTGAGTTTGGCGTCGGCATTGGCAACGGCATGCAAACCGCACGGGATCTCGGCAATATGGCTGCAAATGTCTGTACGCCAACCTATCTGGCCGATCATGCAAAGCAACTGAAAAAGTCGCTGCCTTCGTTAAAAGTAACGGTGCTCAATGAAGCGCAGATGGCCAAACTCAATATGGGCTCGCTGCTCAGCGTATCTGCAGGCAGTGAACAGGAAGCCAGGCTCATTTGCATGGAATACAAGGGTGGTAAAGCAAACGCCAAACCGGTAGTACTTGTCGGTAAAGGTGTGACTTTCGACACCGGCGGCATTTCCATCAAACCATCCGCCGGTATGGATGAAATGAAGTTTGATATGTGCGGCGCCGCCAGTGTATTTGGCGTTATGCGCGCGGTGGCCGAATTAAAACTGCCAATCAATGTGGTGGGCGTTGTTGCCGCCGCAGAGAATATGCCTGGCAGCAAGGCAACCAAACCCGGAGATATTGTGACATCAATGTCCGGCCAAACGATTGAAGTCCTGAATACTGACGCCGAAGGCAGACTGGTGCTGTGCGACGCATTAACCTATATCGCTAAATACAAACCGGACGTTGTCATCGACATTGCAACACTCACGGGCGCCGTGATTATTGCGCTCGGTCACCACACAACCGGTTTAATGAGTAACGACGATACGCTTGCCGGTGATCTATACGATGCCGGCATTGAATCAAGCGACAAATGCTGGAGACTACCTATTTGGGATGAATACCAGCAACAGCTGAGCAGCAACTTCGCAGACATCCCCAACATCGGTGGTCGCCCGGCCGGCAGTATTACCGCCGGGTGTTTTCTCTCCCGATTTGCAACAGACTACAAGTGGGCACACCTGGACATCGCAGGCGTCGCCTGGAAACAGGGGGCGGCAAAGGGTGCCACCGGCAGACCGGTACCTTTGCTGATGGAATATCTGATCAGCCGTGCCGGCTAATCCGAAATGACCAGAGTCGAATTTTATATCCTCGACAGTGCCAATACTGATGAGCGACTTGCCTGGGTGCAGCGTCTGGTATTGCAGACGCTCGGCAGGGGTAAGTCAGTCCATATTCACACCAGTTGTGCGAGTGATACAAGGCACCTGATTCGTGAATTTCAACATCTGCGCGAAGCTGATCACATCACCATCGATCACAAAGGCGAGCCCGAACCCGATATTCAAGTGTTGCTTAATATGTCTGCCGAAGTTCCTTTCTTTTTTAGTCGTTTTGAAACCATGCTTGAGGTGGTAAACGACGAACAGCAAACACGGGAGATGGGCCGCGAACGGTATCGATATTATCAGGAACGCGGCTACCCGCTGTTTCACAACAAAGTAAAACAAGAGGCACAGCTGGAACTGGTGTAGTCAGCCTGGCTCTGCAGATGCTGACCAACAGTCTTGTCTTCATCACCTGCGTATTTCCAGCAGGCATTCTGTGCGGTAAAATCACGCCGCCTAAAAACGCTGTTGCGACGGCGCTTTTACCCTCTATTTGTGCCGCAGTGTTGCTCAAACGCACCGCAATGTTTAATAAAAAAACCTTCAGTTCACCCCCTGTCCTGAAGGGTTCACAATCGCTGACGTTGTGCCGCGCAAGTGCTGCGTTCCTGCTACTATTAATCTACTTATTGATTCAACAGATACTTACCGATTTCCATGGATAAAACCTACGATCCCGCCGCCATAGAGCAGTCCTGGTACGACTACTGGGAGCGCGAAAATCACTTTGTGCCATCAGGCTCCGGCGATCCCTACTGCATCATGATTCCACCGCCGAACGTGACCGGCACGCTGCATATGGGGCACGCCTTTCAGGATACAGTAATGGATACGCTTATCCGCTACCACCGTATGAAGGGCGACAACACATTGTGGCAACCGGGAACCGACCACGCAGGTATTGCCACACAAATGGTTGTAGAGCGACAGCTGGCCATGCAGCAAAAGAGTCGTCACGATCTTGGCCGTGATGCGTTTATTGATCGTGTCTGGCAGTGGAAAGAAGAATCCGGTGGACAAATCACCCGTCAACTGCGACGAATGGGGGCCTCTCCAGACTGGAATCGCGAGCGATTCACCATGGATGAAGGCCTGTCACACGCCGTTCGCGAGGTGTTTGTCACACTCTATGATGAAGGGCTGATCTACCGCGGAAAGCGACTGGTCAACTGGGACCCTGTGTTGCACACCGCCTTGTCTGATCTCGAAGTGCTCAGTGAAGAAGAACAAGGGCATCTGTGGCATCTGCGCTACCCCCTAAACGATGGTGATGAACATTTAATTGTTGCCACGACCCGACCTGAAACCATGCTGGGTGACACCGCTGTTGCCGTGCACCCGGAAGATGAACGTTACAAACACCTGATTGGTAAGACCATCAAGCTGCCACTGGTCGGGCGCGAAATACCGATCATTGCCGATGACTACGTTGATCCGGAATTCGGCTCCGGCTGCGTAAAAATAACGCCGGCGCATGACTTTAATGACTATGCGATGGGTCAGCGGCACCAGCTCGACATCATCAACATTTTTAACGATAACGCCGAAATTAACGAAAACGCTCCAGCTCAGTACCAGGGCATGGATCGCTACGATGCGCGCAAACAGATTGTCAAAGACCTGACCGAGCAAGGACTGCTTGAACGTATCGACGATCATAAACTCATGGTACCCCGCGGTGATCGTTCGAACTCGGTGGTTGAACCGTATCTGACTGATCAGTGGTACGTTGATCTTACCCGCGACAAACAAGCCGACGGGCGCCCCGGTGGCAAGGCCGTGATCACCAACCCGTCAATCGATGTGGTTAAAAACGGCACCATTAAGTTTGTGCCTGAAAACTGGTCAAAGACTTACTACCAGTGGCTGGAAAACATTGAAGACTGGTGTATCTCGCGACAGATCTGGTGGGGCCACCGTATCCCTGCATGGTACGACAACGACGGCAAAATCTACGTTGCACAAACCGAAACACTGGTGCGGGAAAAATATAACCTCGCCGCTGACGTAGCACTTCATCAGGATGAAGATGTTCTGGATACCTGGTTTTCATCTGCGTTATGGCCATTCTCAACACTCGGCTGGCCAGAACAAACTAAGGCGCTCGACACCTGGTACCCGACCAGCGTACTGGTCACCGGCTTCGATATTATCTTTTTCTGGGTGGCGCGAATGATTATGTTCGGTGTCAAGTTCATGGATGGCGAAGTGCCTTTTCGCGATGTTTATATCCACGGACTGGTTCGTGACGCAAGCGGTCAGAAAATGTCCAAGTCCAAAGGCAACGTCCTGGACCCGCTCGACATCATCGACGGTATAGATCTCGAAGCTCTGGTGCAAAAGCGCACCGAAAACATGATGCAACAGCATCTTGCAGATAAAATCGAAAAACAAACCCGCAAGGAGTTTGAAGGTGGTATTCCAGGCTACGGCACTGATGCTGTGCGCTTTACCTTTGCCATTCTTGCGTCAACCGGTCGCGACGTACGCTTTGATCTGAAGCGTGTTGAAGGCTATCGCAACTTCTGCAACAAGCTGTGGAACGCCAGTCGTTATGTTCTGATGAACGTGGAAGATCTGCCAAGTTCACAACCTTCTGAGCTGACACTTGCCGATAAATGGATTATTTCGCTGCTGCAAAAGCTTGAACAAAGTGTGACTGATCACCTCGATCACTACCGACTCGACCTCGCCGCTAAAGAAATCTACGAATTTGCCTGGAACGAATACTGTGACTGGTACCTGGAACTGGCAAAACCGACACTCAACGCCTCAGATGACGCCACAATCAGCACTGCACAGCAACTCGGCACGCGACAAACGCTGGTTGGCGTACTCGAAGCACTGCTCAGGCTTACGCACCCGGTCATGCCGTTTATCACCGAGGAACTGTGGCAGAAAGTCGCACCCAAAGCAGGTATTAGCGGCAACACCATCATGCGCCAGCCATGGCCGGTCAGCCAAACCGACAAAATTGATGAACACGCGATTGCAGAAATCGAATGGGTTAAATCATTTGTACTTGGCATCAGACGCATTCGAGCCGAAATGGATATTGCACCCGGCAAACCACTCCCGGTTATCTGCGAAAACGTATCGGATGAAAACGCCAACCGAATTAATCAGCACCAATCGCTGCTGATTAGCATGGCTCGCATTGAGGAAATCACGGTCCTAACACCGCAAGACGAGGCACCGGAATCCGCTACCGCGCTGGTGGGTGACATGAAAATTCTCATCCCTCTGGCTGGCCTGATCGATAAAGACGCCGAGATCGCCCGCTTAACCAAAGAAAATGCAAAACTCGCCAAAGAAAAAGGACGACTCGAAGGCAAACTTGGCAACGAAAGCTTTACCGCTAAAGCCCCTGCTGCCGTGGTAGAAAAAGAAAAGCAGAAACTTGCCGACGTAATTGCTGCTCTCGAACAACTCGAATCACAGAAAGCACGCATCGAATCCCTTTAACCCCGTAATCAAGTAGCATAGTAACAGGCCGGTATTTAATGAGCAGCCAGACAAAAATCATTAGCATCTGCAATTCCAAAGGCGGTGTAGGTAAATCAGTGGTCACCCTGATGATGGCCACAGCAATCGCAGAGCAGAAAAACAAAAAAGTGCTGATTATCGATTGCGACTCTCAAGCCACCGTTTACGAACTTGCCGAGCAGGAAAAAGAACAGTACCCGGACGACGAGCCGCTAGTAGAAGTCGAAGCACTGAGCCCAAGGCGTGTTAATACGTTTTTAAAGCGCTTTGCAGACGACTACGATCTGATTTTCATTGATATTCCGCGTATGACTGATAAAAAGGCAGACAATCCTACGGTTATGCTGCTTTATAATTGTGATGGCATACTAGTGCCTGTCATCGGCTCAGACGTCGACGTGCTTGCCACCCAGGAATTTCTTGCTGTGATCGAAGATTGCCGAAGCTTTAAAGAGGAAATGAAGGAAGATTTCACAGCCTATGGATTTATTAATCGCAGAAATCTTCGCAAGAGTAACCAGGAAGCGGAAGTCACACTGAAAAAAGCCGGGTTGAAAATGTTTACCAACTCGCTTTCTGATCTAAGAATTTTCACATCGCCTTCAGTTTTTCAGTCACCGTTACAAACAGCTGAAGGAGAGCGACGGTTCGAGAGCTTTTACAAGGAATTCTGCCGTAAATTTAAAGTGTAAAAGTACGCAGACTTAATGCAATGCCCCTGCAATGCCTTATTGCAGGGGCATTAGTTTCTACGATACCGAACTAGAACAGCACGATCAGCTTTGCGCCCAACGCCCCCGGCGCCCCTTCGGTCATATCAAATATTGCCTGATTATAAGTGACTTCGGCGGCAATGTTGACTTTCGCAGTTCGGTAAAAGTGCATACCCATACCTGCTTCTATTGACCAACCGGATTCTTTTTCGCCACCAAAAGAAAACGTATTTTCTGAATTGCGCGTATGTGATTCTGCCCACGTGTAACCAAGCAAACCAACAGCATACGGTGAGTGTTGCTCACGATTCAGATAGTAATGGCCGCCAATGTTAACCCCTGTCATATCAGCAGGACTTTCCGAGACATTGCTGGTGGTATATCCGGCTCTGATACTAACCTGGTGATCGACTCCCCATAGCGCACCTGCAGTAAACATAACCCCGGAATTACTGACACCCAGATTATTGGGAGCCGAAGGCCCGTAACCGAGAAACTTCTGTCGGGTTACCCTGGTTTTCACCGCAGTGCCTGCGGCTTCGTTTTCAGTGACCGTATCAACGGTAATGCTGTTTTCAGAAGCCACATTATCCAGTGCACCGGAAACCAGACGCGCAGAGACGGTATCCAGGTTATCAAGGCTTGCAGATTTTAGTTTGTCAGAATAAACCACCCTGCCATCTTTCAACTTTGTTAGTGAAACGATGTAGGAATTACCAAGTTTGATTGCATCGGGTATCAGTACCCATTGCGGGTTAACGTCATTAGTAACAACCGTATGTCCCCGGGATAACAATTCATTTTTCACCAGCCGTTCAACAGTGACGGAAGCGTCGGAGCGCTCACGAGGTTCCTCCACATAAAACGAATCGGCAGAAGCTATAGCAGGGACCAACAATAAAAAGGTAAGTAGTGATTTAAACATCATAATCTCCAGTGAGTAATTTGCGACCGGAGATAGTTTGTGGATCATCTGAAGCGGGAGCAATCAGAATCCGAAAAGGTCAAAATAACAGACCTTTCGTTGTTCTGGATGTACTACGACTGCTTATTGTGTGAAGCACATCCGGTTTTACTGCCGAGCCTGCAGCGTGCAACAAACGCTATGAGTCAGCAAGCACCCGGATTTTTCAATTCTTCAGCGCTGAGATTGCCGGTAATCCCACGGGGCCACCGCTTCCTGTGCCCATAACCCGAGTCGGCTGTGCTTAGCGTTGTCCTCAGCACCTGAGTAACGACGTCGTTGCATAAAGCTTTGTTCGTTCTGATAGTACTTATAATGCCATGCCATTCCTGCACTGATCATTTGCAGATTCACATCCACACCTGAGGAATAAACCACACACACCTGACGCTGATATTTGTCCGCTTTGTGGCAGCGCGCTTCAGCCTGTTTATTCAATATCATTGAACGCAGTGTGTCTCGCGAAGCAACACCAAATGCCTGATCAATTTCGGGCGCGTCAATACCCGCCAGACGAATAACAACCCGCTTCGACCCTGGTGGGGTTATATGAATAGAATCCCCGTCGTGCACCTTGGTCACCCAACCGACAACCGGCGATTCTTTTAACGGACTCGAGCTACAGCCCGCAAGACTAAAACCAAGTACAACCAACACCCACAATCTGCTTTTTATACGCCAACGCTTCATACCGGCTCAAGCCCCCAACGCATTTTGCCTTCGGAGTAGCTTTCAACACGCAGCGCAATGCGTTGCCCGAGTGCGAAAGACTCATTATCTCCATCGGTTATCACTGCTGATGACCGATCCAGCCGATAGTCAGCCCCGGTAACACGGGCAAGTTGCCGAAGATAGACTTTGACTGTAATAGAGGGCGTATCAAGGCGCACATAAACGCGCGTTTTTCTGAGCGCGATCACTGTACCCTGCCAGACACGGCGCAGCCCTGGCTCAATAGCAAGCTGTGACTCAAACAATTGATCAATTGCCTTTTTCATCACTGATTTATTAAGTTTCTTCTGAATTTCTTTGGATCGATTTGCCGCTTGTATTACATGCTCTCGCAATTCCTCATCGTTAGTACTCTGATTCGCAGCGGAGGATTCAAACGCCAGGTACTGCAGATATTCACGGTGTGTATAGATACCGGCAATTTCACGCATTGGCGAGGAGAATCTTGCGTATTGATCAAGCTTTAGTGAATGGTGCACACCCACCTCTGACGAAAACCGCGATGCCGGACTCAGCATTAACGCCTGCCGTTGCACAGCAGACAGCAATCCGTCATCCACATGGTTTTGTTTCAATCTTTCGAGGTAGTCAGAGAGATTTTCCTTAGCACCGTATTTTCCATCACGCCAGCGCCAGACCCAGATCTCTTCATCGAGTTTGTAGTGGCGAATCAGCCCTTTTAACAGCCGACTGAATTTGATGAGCCTTTCGGTGTCCGGGGCTTCATGCACTCGAAAAACCGCCTGCACTACCGTGGGAAGTCCGGCAGACTCAAGCAGCCTGGCACCTTCAGCATTGCACACCAGTGATATCTGTTCGTTGTAACGCTCTACCTGCATCCGATCAGTGTCAGTGATTATAAAGGCTTGATTATCGTCGCTCAGAGAGATTTCAACCGAGCTGCGATCATATTCAACCACATTGCGATTGCGTGCTACCTCAATACGTAAACCACCAAGCGTACGCAGATTATCCAAAGTTGGTGTAAAGGGACAATTTGCCAGATCAGATTGTTGCCGCGCGTTGTAATAAGCCTCAACCCCACTGTAGCTGAGCTTGGCAGCACTACGGATACGGGCCTGCTGAATACTGGTATCGATAACCTGTCCTGCTGCATCAAAGCGAATCGTAAATACCAGCGCTCGACGGGTAACACCTTCATTCAGAGAGACCAGATCTTCGCTCAGCGCACGCGGCAGCATCGGTACCGCAAAGCCGGGCACATAGTAGCTGGCTCCCCGGCTCAGTGCCTCTGCAAACAATGCCGACCCTGGCTGTACGAAGTGCGCTGCATCAGCCAGTGCGTAGTAAAGAATATATCCGTTATCCTGACTAACGATATGCATTGCCTGGTCAAGATCTCTGGAATCAACATTATCAATGGTGATAAACGGCAGGTCCGTAAGATCCGGCAGAGATGCCTCTTCAATACCCGGTTTTTTTATAATCTCGCGGACTTCGTCACTGACCGCATCGGGATAAGCCGGATCAACCCCGTGCTCTGACAACGCATGCCAAATCACAGCCAGTGCTGAATCTGCCTTCGCAAGCAATGACTCAATGTGGCAAACGGAATGGGTAACAGAGTAAGTAACAATGCTGTCCGGCGGGTAAACACTCGCGGACTCAACAGCAAAGAACCGCTCCGGATCAAACAGGTCGACAACGACGGTGCTGCCATCATTATCACTTATTCGGGCATAACGGGTTGCGCTCATTGATCGGCACCAGCTTCAAAGTTCGCCGCCTTACGGCCGCACAAAGGTGCACAGTCTACCCACAAATGACAACGGCGGGTAATGATCTATTGCCGCGCCATCAGGCTGTTTCTTCGGATTCCAGTGCAGTCAGGTATTTACGCATCGGCATCACCAGTGCGCAGTTGTCACGCTGGTCCTTTCTGGTTCTTGCGCACGCTGCCCGACATTGCGTTAGCAGTGCTGCAGACTCTACACAGCTTCCGTCTATCTGAACCACTGCCGCATGGCTCACCAGCGCCATGTTATTAAGATAACGCACCATTTTCGGCACCACCTCCAGCACTTTGCTGGTCAGCATCAGGGCATCAGGCACCCTGCGATTGGCCAGAATAAAAGCGAACTGACCTTCGCCAAGATAAGACAGTGAATTTTCACGCTTATACAATCGGCTCAGACGCTGCAGAACAATGTTACGCATCGGTTCGCTATCACCAATTGACAAGCGATCACCAGTGGCTGCAACTAACTGCACGTCAAGCATCAGCACGCTGTAGCGAACATTGCCATGCGTTTTGTCTGCGACATTACGCAGTATGCCTGCAAGTGATGCTGCAAATTTTTCTTTATCTATCGGCTCGCCTGGTCGTTCCACAGATGCTTTCGCCTGCTCAGGCTGTTGCTTTACTGCATTTTTATCTACCGCTTGAACTGCCGGTGCACCAGCTTTTTCATGGTTGGCCGGAACTTTCTGCTCCACTGGTTTTGCCGTAGCGAATTGAGGGCTACTGACGGTCGCGGGTGTGCTGGCTAACGCGTCAACAATATCTGCAGTCTTTCTCATCGCTTTATCGTCAACGGTCTGCTTACCCTGCATCACTGTTGCTTTCAAAGGAACCGCCTTAACCGGTACGACGCGGCTTTGCACCTTTGTATTGTTTGCCAATGCTTTATTATCGTTTGCCGGTGCCTTTGATACCTGCGGCCGCGAGACCAGATTTTTCGTCAGCGCATCAATTCTTGCGAACAATAACTCTGTCGATTCACTCTTAAACAAACAAGTGGCAGCACCGGCAGCAAGGGAGTGTTTAATCACCGCATCAGTGTATTTGGCGCTAACAACAGCGATTACCGCAGCACTGCTATTGAGCCGTGCCGCCTCGCAAAATGATTCAATGCCACGTTCATCGCTGCGACCATTACACAGCAGGTGATAGTCCGCCACGATAAGATCATAACCGCTACTTTCGAGCGACTGATGCGCATTTCCAGCGGTGCTCGCAACCGTTATCTGATAACCGTTGGTTTCCATCATCTCCCTGAGCGTGTGGCAAATGGACGGTGCACTGTCGACCAGCAAAGCCTGCTTACGCGGCGCAGCAGACACTGCTTTTTGGACTGCGTTTTTATTACTTTTTGCCTGTTGTGGCGCAACTCGGACAACCGGCAGGCGGTCAATAATCTCGGATGCGTTCTGATAGTCTTTCCATAGCAGAGAATGCGTTTTTGCGCGGCGTTTGCGCAATGCAGCCAACTCCGGCGTCTCCTCCTGACAAACGATCAGCAGCGGCAAGTCCTGATGGTCGGGTAATGACAATGCCGTGAGCAGTTCACGAATGATTGCCGGATTTCCCTGTGGCCACCCGAGCATCACGCAACGATAGTCCACACCAAACTGCTGAAACCTGCCGTTCAGTGCGGCTGCCGCATCGGCAGGGTCAGAATGGCTGTCCATATCGTAGCCATGCTTATTGGAAAAATTCTTTAATACTTCCAGCATTGCCGGGGAAGTATCAACGACCAGAACCTTTGTATTTTCAACGACAGTAGACATTTCTGCTCACACTTTCATTCGCAACTAACCCGTCCGCTGGACTGTTGGAATCCCTTCAGTAAAGCATGAGTATAGACGCTGATTCTGAGTGCGTTGGTCGCGCAGAGTTACCAGGAAATTACTGCGGGTTGGTGAGATCTTCCAGTCGGTACAGTGAGATCAGGGCTTCCTGCCGGTCTGCTCCGCACATTTCCGGATCCGCTTGCAGTTGACCGCAAAAAGCAGGACGGGACGGGTGGCCAAACAACGTGCAATCGAACGAATCATCGAGATTAACGCAAGGCACACCGGCGGGTTTGCCGTACGGCATCCCCGGTAGCGGTGTACTGATTGAAGGCGCAATGCAGCACGCACCACAGCCCCGTCGACATTGCATTCAGACCAGGCCGTGGAAAGGTTGAATCTCTACCATGTCGCCAGGTTTTACACCGTCTGAATCTACCGGCAAGACAATCAGACAATTCGCCATACACATGGATGTCAGTCGGCCGGCCCCTTGTTTACCGGTGGTGTTGACCACCTGTTTGCCATCGCTATCAGTAGAAACTATGCCACGCTGATATTCGATTCGACCCGGCACTTTTCGAATAGCAACGGCACTTTGAACCTGAAAGCGCAACGGCTCAATGTTGCGACACCCCATCAACCGTTTGATCGCCGGCTGCACAAATTCATAGAACGTCACCATTACCGCTACCGGGTTACCCGGTAAACCGAAAAAGTGTGCGTTACCAATTTTACCGCAGGCCAGTGGCCTGCCCGGGCGCATCGCGAGCTTCCAGAATGTCACTTCACCAAGCTCTGCCAGAGTCTGGCTGACAAAATCTGCCTGCCCTGCAGATACGCCACCGGAAGAGATAACAACATCTGAAGTGGCTGCAGCTTTGGTTAATGCAGCGCGTGTTGCATCGGCTGTGTCAGGCACCACGCCAAGGTCGTTCAGCTCTACGCCAAGCCGTGTCAGCATCGCAAACAACGTATGCCGGTTGCTGTCAAACAATTCACCAGGCCCAAGCGTTTCACCGGCGTGCTGCTCCAGTGCCCTCAACTCGTCTCCGGTACTGAAAAAAGCCACTTTCAATCGTCGGAACACGGCTACGGTATCAATACCAAGTGAAGCGATCAGTCCGACATGTGCCGGTGTAATCTGCTCTCCCGGCTCAATTATCACCTCCCCTGATTTTATGTCTTCTCCCGCCTGTCTGACATTACGACCAGCCGATGTGCTGTTATCAATCACAATAGACGCAACATCGTTGCCTGACAAATTGGCCTGAACATGTTCTTGTATTACAACCGTATCGGTACCATGCGGCATCATACCGCCGGTCATAATACGTACCGCCTGACCATGGCTTATTTCAGATTTAACCGGTCGGCCTGCCCATGCGGTACCTATAACAGATAATGTCACTTCCCCGCTTTCAGGCAGATTTGCGCTGTTAATCGCATATCCATCCATCGCACTGTTGGTGTAGGCGGGTACATCTATCGGGGATTTCACCGGTATGGCAACAATACGATTGAGGCTTTGTCTCAGTGGCAAAAACTCAATATCGCTGCCATCAGACAGCGGTACTATCTGTGAGGCAATGCGTTGTAATGCGATCTCTACCGGTAACAATTCCGGTTCAAATTCATCATCACAGGAAGGTTGTTTTTCAATCACCATTGCGGTTGCTTATCAGTTGCATTTCAGCACTGACTCTTTCCTCTTCAGTGTTCACGTTGACAAAGCTCTGCGAAAAATCGCTGCAATCAATGGTTTTAAGCTGATGTCGGTCAAACCAGAGATCAATCTTGCGCTCACCTTCTTCCAGATAACCCTGCAAGCTGGTTAGCAGGTCACGCTTTAAGATCAAAAAGACCGGATGCGTCCGCTGTCCGTCAAAGGCCGCACCAATTTCTGCATTGGAGGCGGTAATTTCCTGCCACATATGTGGCAACAACTCTACAGACTGCATTGGAGAGTCACACGGACAGGTATACACCCACGGGGTGGTTGCGGCGCTGAGTGCTGCTTCAACACCTGCCAGTGGTCCCTGATAACCCTGCATGCTATCAGGTACGACCATCACCGGGTATTTTTCATAATGGTCTACATTTCGATTGGCATTGACCACCACATTACTAACACTGGCCTGCAGTGTTGCTATGATGTAGCTGATCATCTCACGACCGCCAATCTCCACCAGGCCTTTATCAACCCCCTCCATACGACGCCCCATACCACCTGCGAGTACTACTGCTGTAACATCTGTTTGCAAGCTCATGTTGACGAACTTTCCAACTGCGAAAAGTAATCATCAAGAAAGGCTTCAAAGCTCTTATCATCAGCATTTTCGATGGCACGCTGTTTGTCATGCGAAGCCTCTGACAATCGCTGAAACTCACCGAGCTTTTCAGCAGAAAGCGGGTTAGCAGCAAAATAGTCACGGTGTTCTGCAGACTTGCGCAATCCGAAGCTCGCGAAGTCTTCATCGTTATCTTTAAGCTCCTGCAACATGACACCGGAAGGCGTTTTGTGCGGCTCATGAAGCTTGGTGAGCTGCTGCGTCAGCGAGTTGCAGTAAAGCTTCGGCTTACCGGCAACGTCAAGCAGATCACACATATCACCAACGACATCGAGAATTTCTTCACCCCACTGACGCAGGGAAATTTCTTTGCCCTGACGGCTCAGCCTGAGATCAGGATTTCTGCCATTGTGCGCTACCGCCAGCAGGTTATTTTTAATTTCCAGTTGTTCAGACAGGTTAATGGCGGGGCTTTCACACAACATACAGAAAAGCATAAACGATTCAACGAATCGCAATTGTTCATCATTAATACCCAGCGGATCATAAGCGTTAACATCCAGTGATCGCAGCTCTACATACTGCACTCCGCGTTTTGCCAGTGCGATTGAAGGCATTTCATTGGGTTGGGTAATCTGCTTTGGTCTGATTGAGCTGTAGTATTCGTTTTCAATCTGCAGCAGATTGGTATTGAGCTGCTGATACTCATCGTCTGCATCACGCAAGCCGAGCTTTGCGTAGCGTGCAGAAGGTGTTGTTATAGCTCGCTGCAGAAAGGCCACATAAGAATTAAGACTGTTGTAGTCAGCGTCTATCGTTGCAGACTCTTCGCGATTATTCTGATATCCAATGTCACCCATACGC
This sequence comes from uncultured Granulosicoccaceae bacterium, assembly GCA_937931165.1. GTDB lineage: Bacteria > Pseudomonadota > Gammaproteobacteria > Granulosicoccales > Granulosicoccaceae. Next base: position 6,709 of record CALHCI010000053.1, on the reverse strand, counting down.
AAAGATGTCGCATAGGGTTCGTATAACGTATTGTGCCCGAGACGCTGCATTTTTTCCGGTGGCTGGCTACTGCCAAAAAATGAGCCACACACCGCTGGTGACGACCCGAACAGATAAGGAATCAGCCAACCGAATCTGAGTATGTTTCTTACCAGCGCAAAATACTGTTGCGATACAAACGCATTATCTGCCTGACTGACACCCTCAACTTCTGCCATTAACTCCCAAAAGGTGTCCGGGTAGGAGTAGTTGTAATGAACTCCGGCAATAGCCTGCATCTTCCGCCCGTAACGCAACCCGAGGCCACGACGATACACATGCTTCATTCTGCCAATATTTGAAGTGCCATAACGACCGATAGGCACATCGCAATCAAGATTCAGTTTGCAGGGCATGCTCGACCCCCACAGTAATTCACCTTCAGGAAGGCCGGAGTAGACAAATGCCTGAGCCTCCGCCAGACAGGCGAGCGTGTCGCTCATATCTTTGAAAGGCGGTGTGACTATTTCAAGTAAAGCTTCAGAGAAGTCAGTAGTAATTGTGCTGTGAGTCAGTGCTGCACCCAGTGCCCTGGGATGTGCCAGTGCCGACAACGAACCATCTGCTGCTACCCGCAGACACTCTTTTTCGACCCCGACCATACGACCGGACAATGGTCTGCTACTGCACTTTTTATACACCGCTTCAAGGCGGTTGCGTGCTGTTGTATACAAGGAAATCTCCGATCGGGGGCTTTAATATTCAGCAACAAGGGGTCTGCTGACAGCAGGCGTTTTTCCGCCATACCGGCCTGGTAATCTGCACCGCAATACACCTGTTACTGCGCAGACTCTGAACTGTAATTATACTGTGGGCCAACCCAAAAGTAATGGATACAAGTGACCGAACTGCCTGCATCTGTCGAACTGCACTGCGAGACCATGGGTCACGGCCCTAATCTTGTGATTTTGCACGGATTATTCGGCAGTGGCGAAAACTGGCGCAGCCAGGCAAAGAGGCTCGCAGAGTCGTTTACTGTGCACAGCATGGATGCCAGAAACCACGGCGACTCACCTCACACATCATCGATCAGTTATCCGGAAATGGCTGCCGATGTGATTACCACGTGCGCCAGCATGGGCATAGAACGCACGCATTTACTGGGTCACTCAATGGGTGGAAAAACCGCCATGCAACTGGCCCTGTTGCATCCGCAATTATTAGACAAACTGATTATTGTCGATATCGGTCCCGGTAAATACCCGCACCATCACCAGAGTGTTTTACAGGGCCTTGCCGCTGTAGAAGCAAGTGATATTTCCAGCAGACGCGACGCCGATAACACACTGGCGCGCCATGTCGACAACGCAGCGATCAGATCTTTTTTACTTAAAAACCTTCAGCGCCAGGAAAACAAAAGCTATCAACTCAAGATCAATCTTAAAGTGATTACAGAACAATACGAGCATATTGCTGCCGCTGTGGATAAGCCGGCAAAGCCATTTGAAGGCCCGGTTCTGTTTATTAAAGGTGCTGATTCGGATTATCTGAAGACGGCTGATCGCAACGCTATTTTAAAGCAGTTTCCAAAAGCGGCACTTAAATCGATTGATGGCGCAGGGCACTGGCCCCACAGCGAAAAACCTGACGTCGTCTTTAAGATAATTTCAGATTTTTTTACCGATAAATAGCACGGTCTAAATGCGGTTTACCGCAGGCTGAAGTATGTCGAGAACTTCCTGATGTATCTCTCGGGAACCTACAGCCACAACCTGCCCACCGTTTTCAGCGCTCCCCCCCTGCCAGTCACTGACAATCCCCCCGGCTCGCTCGATAACCGGTATTAGTGCCTGTATGTCATACGGTGCCAAACCGGATTCAACAATCACATCAACATAACCGCAGGACAGCATACAGTACGCATAACAATCACCACCGTAGCGGGTCATTTTGGCAGCATCAGACAGGGCACCAAACGCGTTTTGTTCAGATGCAGTCTGAAATATCTCGGGGGCAGTTGCCATTAGCACCGCATCTGAGAGCTGGTTGCATTGACGTGTACGAATATTCTGCACGCCGGCAGCGGTAACACAAACCGCTTGCAAAGTATTGCCTATATAACGTTCTTTCATCACCGGCTGATCAACTACACCAACCACCGGACGACATCCATCGTAAAGCGCTATTAGTGTGCCCCATAGAGGCATGCCGGTTATAAACGCACGTGTACCATCAATAGGATCGAGCACCCACGTTAATTTGCTTACGCCAGTTTCATAACCGTGCTCTTCACCGAATATCCCGTGTTCCGGAAAGTGTTTTTTGATGTGATCACGCATCACGGTTTCGGCAGCGCGATCAGCAATCGTTACCGGATCGAAGTAACCGCGACCAGGTTTATCGTCAATCTGAACCGGACTTCTGAAATGCGGCACAATGGCCTGACCAGCCAGATCTGCCAGCTCACCGGCAAACTCCGTCATCGACTCAAGTTCTAAATTGTTGAGCGGGTGAGCTGTCGTAACAGGGAGCTTCATTAGCGTTTCACGTGGCTGGCAATCATGACCATATTATGACCAGAATGATCGCTGAAATCGCCTACAATTAGCTTATTCACCGATTAATCAAGAGACACTATGTTTACGTCACGAGTTATCAGCACCTGCGGTTTATTACTTGCCATTGCGTCCATGGCGTTTGCTGTCGGCTATCTGCAAATGGTTGAATATCTTGACCCCTGCCCGTTGTGCGTGCTGGATCGCGGGGTGGTTATTGGTCTGGGGACCATTTTTCTGATTGCACTACTGCACAACCCGCGGCAAACCGGTCGCCGGATATACGCAGGAATTGCCACGCTGCTGTCAATTACCGGCATAGGCATCTGTATGCGACACATCTGGCTGCAGAATTTACCCCCGGATCAGGTGCCTGATTGCGGCGCTGGTTTCTGGTATATGCTCGACAGCATGCCATTTGCACAATTTTTAGATACAATTCTCAATGGCTCCGGAGAGTGCGCAGATATCCAGTGGCAGTTTCTCGGATTTTCCATCCCTGAATGGACACTGGTATTGTTTGTCGTATTTCTGGGACTTTCGTTGCTGCTATTTTTCAGCCGGTCGCAAAAAGACCTGGTTGATCACCACAGGTAAGGTGTGAGGAAAGCCCCACCCTTAAAAACCAACTACCAGGCCGGTGCGGTATCCGGCTCGTTGCTATGATGAAAAATTCTGTATACATCTGCTACCGGATAAACCGGCTGCTTCTCCGCTTTAACAAGCCTTCGCCAGACAGAGGAATGTAAAGTGGCCGATTCTCTTAGAGACCAGCTCATCGCCGCTGGCTACCAGGCACCGAAGAAAGAAGACAAACGCAAAGGCAGCACCGGCGGCAAGAACAAGCACCGCAAAAAAAACGCCCAAAACAATAACAAGGGCAATAACAAGGGCAATAACCAAAGCAACAGCAGAACCGGTAAAAACCAATCTGCGAAAGCCCAACCAGCGAAAAACCATGGAAAACCCGGCTCCGGCAGAGGCAACCAAAAGAACAGAAGTAACGCCGCCGACACCACAGCGGCAGACGCAGCAGCCATCGAAGAGCGGAAAAAACTCAAAGCAAAAATTAAAACACTTATAGATGAAACAAAGCTTGAAGAGTGGAAAGGTGAAGTAGCGTACCGCTACCTGGTCGACAAGCGCATTAGGGAGCTGTACGTAAAAGATACTGTGCAGGAAAAGCTCGCAGACAGAACACTGGCTATTACAAGATTAAACGGCGACACCTACGTCATACCCCGTGAGACTGCTCTGGCAATTCGGGAGATTAACCCGCAATGGAGTGTATTTAACCTCGAAGCAGAGTCGCAGGCCACTGCAGATGAAACGGAAGAATATGCTGACTTCAAGGTACCCGACGACCTGAAGTGGTAAGCGCAATGAGCGCAGAGTCTTTTCTGTGGCACGACTACGAAACATTTGGTCGTGATCCGGCTCGTGAGCGGCCAGCACAATTTGCCGCCATCAGAACCGATACCAATCTCGAGCCAACCGGCGACGCTACGATGATTTACTGCCGTCAGTCGGCAGACTACCTGCCTGATCCGGAATCCTGTCTGGTACACGGTGTCCTCCCGCAAACTGCTAATGAAAAAGGCCTGAGTGAATGGGAGTTTGCCAATGCGATCAACACACTGATGGCGCAACCGGGTACCTGCACGGTCGGCTACAACAACATTCGTTTCGATGACGAATTCAGCCGCCAGTTGTTTTTCCGAAATCTGATTGATCCCTACGCACGTGAGTGGCAAAACGGCAACTCCCGCTGGGACCTGATTGATGTTGTTCGTCTGGCACGCGCTCTGCGCCCTGAAGGCATTGAATGGCCGGTAGACAAAGACGGCAAACCATCCAACAAGCTCGAACTCCTGACTGACGCAAACGGCATATCACACAGCAACGCGCACGATGCACTGGCAGATGTCGATGCCACTATTGCCATTGCAAAACTGCTGAAAGAAAAACAACCACGTCTTTACGACTTTGCTTTTAACAGTAAAAATAAAAAAGCGATTTTTGCGAACCTTAATGTGGTCAGCAAACCGGCGGTACTGCATGTGAGCGGAATGTATCCATCTGACAAAGGCAACATTAGTATTGTGATGCCACTCGGGCCGCACCCGGGTAATCAGAACGGCATTCTTGTCTATGACTTACGTGTTGACCCGGTAGACCTTATAAGCGCCACCAAAGAAGAAGTGGCCGCAAGATTATTTACCAGACAAGCAGATTTACCGGAAGGACAAAGCCGGATAGCCGTAAAAACGGTGCACGCTAATCGTTGCCCGGTGGTTGTGCCGCTAAAAACACTGACTAAAGAAAACGCCACACGTCTGCAGCTTAATATTAATCAGGCGCTGGAGTATCGGGAACAGTTACTCGCAAATCCACAGGTCACAGAAAAGCTTGTATGGGCTTTTGCCGCGCGAGATTACCCGCATGCCACTGACCCGGAACTGACTCTGTACTCAGGTACTTTTGCGAGCGATAAAGATCGCCTCACCATGCAGCAGGTACAGTCGAGTCTGAACAACGGCCAGATCAACGATGAGCCTGTAATCTTTGACGACGAACGATTGAACGAAATCTGGTTACGGCTTCGCGCGCGACACAAACCGGACTGGCTCAAACCGGATGATCAATCAAGGTGGCGCGACTTCTGCCGTCATCGCGTGCATACCGGTGTAGACGGATTCAGAACCATCAAAGACTATAATGAAGCCATGATTAAGCTTCAGGAAAGCACCGATGGTAAACAATCGGCAGAACTTGTCAGTAAACTACAGGCCTATGGACAGCAAGTCGCAGCGTTCACCGAATCCATCTAATCAAAAGCATCGACTGATACCGGTGAAACTGGAAGCTGTGCGGTGGGTATGTGTTCGAACCCCTGAAGTTGGGGTAGACTGAAACCATGCAACACACGTCTCAAATTGTATTGTTTCAGTCGCCACCGGAGTCCTGCAGCTACCTGCCTGATCACGTATCCAGAAACGTGTACGCAGACCCTTTTCGCTCTCCTACCATGGAGATGTACAACCTGCTGATAAAAAAAGGGTTTCGACGGTCGGGCCATCATGTATATCGCCCTCACTGTGTCACCTGTGAACAATGTGTTTCGGTAAGGATTCCTGTTAACGATTTCAAACCTAAACGCAACCAGCGCCGTGCCGCTGCCAACAACGCTGACCTGACGACCAACGTTGCAGAAGCAAGGTACACAGACGAGTACTTTTCTCTGTACGAAAAATATCTGAATACCCGTCATAAAGATTCCGGCATGGACCAGCCCCGGCGCGAAGACTTCGAGCGGTTTTTAATCAGTGACTGGTGTGACAGTCTGTTTCTGGAACTGCGCCTGAAGGACGGCCAAAACGATAAACTACTCGCCGTCGCTGTGACTGATCAGGTCGATACCGGGTTGTCTGCCGTGTACACCTACTTCGACCCGGATTATCAGAAAAGAAGTCTCGGTACCGCTGCTATTTTGCAACAGATTGCACTCACCAAAGCGATGGGACTTGAACACTTATATCTTGGTTACTGGATAGCCGGCAGCCAGAAAATGACTTATAAATCTGAATTTACACCGCAGGAAAGGTACATTTCGGATCAGTGGATCCGCATCGAGCGACTATAAAATCATCGCTGTAAAAAGCGCTACCCAATCTTCTGCGTAAAGTCGACCACATAGCTGGTGTCGGCTGACGGATCAGTCTGTCGAATACTGACAATTCGCTCTATATATCTCTTATAGAAGACATGTTCTTTCGTATCATCACCGAGCGCACGAAACAGTTTTTCGGCATCTGCCCACATGCCACGACGATAAAACTGCATGGCCTTTCGATGCATTTGCAAGCGACGGTGAGTATTTGGAACGGCATCGTCCTGATGACATATCGGTTGAAATATTCTGACAAATCTCTGCCGGCCTTTAACATGTACCGTGTCGAGTTCACGGAAAAGATATTCCGGCACCTGCTCTGTCATTCTGTCATTCACCACCAGCGATAGATCATACACTCCGGTGCAACGTTGCAGACGGTCAGCGGTGTTTACCGCATCACCAACCACGGTATAAGTCATTCTTTCCTTTGAACCGAGGTGCCCCACATTGGCACTGCCTGTCGATAAACCGATACCGACTGCTATTGGCGGCAAGCCTTCAC